>JBCCQO010000230.1:0-5837 GCA_039024595.1 Pseudomonadota bacterium
TCTAGTTCTTAGATCGCAAGCTAAGAGCCGTTCGATCGTCTAGGCCGAGCGGCTTTTTTATAAACAGCGCCCTTTCAAACAGCACCCTTACGAAGAGCACCCTGGCAAAGAGCACCCTGGCAAAGAGCGCGCTTGCAAATCAAAGCTCCCACCAGGAACAGTAGATACGAACAGCAGAATTGCAGCGAGCTATCGCTCGTAAGAAAAGCATCGAAAGTATTGCATTGAAGGGTCGCGTTGAACGCAAGCTATTCAAGTTATAGCTGGCGAACGTTAGCTAAGCGAAGTTGCACAACAAGCCGCCGAAGCGCTAATTATTCACCCACTGACTGAGTATTATTCGCGCCCAAAGGGTCTGCCGATGCCAACTGCAACAACATGCCAGCACCGATAGCGAACAGGCAGTACGCTAAGAAATACCAAAAGCCAATCTCCAGGCGGGCGTTCATCAAGAGTAGTTCACCCATGTGATTAGAAGCGCTCCCGGCCATAAAAGCGATAAGCATCGCCATGACGAATACGTCAGCCATGGACCACTTACCAAGGTAGGAATTGATTCGAATTAACTTACCTCCTAGCGTCCCTCCGACGACCAGGGCAAGCAGCTGAAGAAGCAGCTTTATAACCGGCACCACCACACTGAAACTCACGATCAGCACAGCTACGAACACGTTATTGTTCTCGGCGAGTTCCTGTGCCATGCCCAAGATTGAACGCGTACTTCTATAGGCTTCGACCCTCCCCTCCAGCTGATCCAACCCAAGAAAGCGTGACATCATGTTCAGCATATCTCGCGATTGGCTGTTGCCCTCACCGGCAAGCACGTCGATCCCAAACTCGGCCAAGGCGGATTTTTCAAGATCTCCACTGAGAGTTAGAACCGGCTGGGTTACGCCGGGGTACAGAAGAGCGAGAGACAATAAAATAGAGACAATTGCCAGCACGCGTACGCGAGGTGTCATTAGGTCATCACCAAATAGCAAACCACGGAAACGATACCCGCAGCAATAAAGTTCAACAGAAACCCTTCTCGAGCCATTCGTTTAATAGCAATTAGGCCAGAGCCAAATACAACGGTGTTTGGCGCCGTAGCCACCGGTAGCATGAAGGCGCAGCTCGCACTGATTGCAGCAGGCACCATGATTAACTCGGGTGAAACGTTTGCGGCCAACGCGGCCGCCGCGAGGACCGGCATTAGAAGGGTTGTACTGGCCGTATTGCTCGTTGCCTCGGTCATAAAAGTCACGACCAGGCAGATCGCCAGAATGAGTAGGTACAGCGGCATCGCCGTCCATGTCGCCAGCGCGTCACCCATGAGCTCACTGAGGCCCGACTCGACAAATCCTTTCGCCAGGCAAATTCCACCTCCGAACAGCATCAGCACCCCCCAGGGAATTTTGCTCGCTCGATCCCAGTCCAGCAGGCGACCACCGCGACCATCGGATGTCAGGCACATCACGACCACTGCTAGTAGCGCAACGGAAGCATCATTGGCCTGCGGCAGACCCAGCCACTGGCTCCAGCCACCGAACGGCTCTCCCCGCGTCATCCAGGCCAGTGAGGTCAATGCAAAAATCGTTAGCACGCGCTTCTCTTCACTACGCCAGGGACCGACCTCCGGCAAGCGCAGCGTAGTCTCCTTGATCGAATTGCGTGTCAAGGCAAAGGCAATGGCGGGGACCAGCAAAACGACGATGGGTACACCCCAACTCATCCAGCGCATAAAGCCGATCGATTCGCCAGTGTATTCCTGGTAGATCTGCATGAATATGAGGTTCGGAGGCGTGCCTATAGGAGTGCCAACGCCGCCAACGCTCGCTGCATACGCTAGCCCAAGCAGGAGCGGCACAGCGAGCTGCTCACGCTCCTGCGCGCTGTCCAGAACAGCCAGCGCTACCGGCAACATCATCAGAGTCGTCGCGGTGTTCGATATCCACATACTCAAGACCGCGGCGGTCGCCATAAACCCGAGCACCAGTCGACGGGTACTGTTGGCTCCAAACAGATTGATCATCGAAAGGGCGATACGGCGATGCGCACCGCTACTCTCCATAGCTTGGGAAAGTAAGAACCCACCCAACAGCAGGAGAATCAATGGAGAGCCATAGGCTTGGCCTACTTCGGCGGAACTCAGAACTCCGGTGAGTTGCAACACGGCTAGCGGGAGCAGAGACGTTATTGGGATCGGTACCGGCTCGAAAATCCACCAGACAATGCACAGAGCAGCCACGGCGCCGACAATGACGATCTCGGTTGATTGGTCCGAACTTAGAGCAAAGAGGGCCGCTGCGAGTGCTGCGATCGGCCCTGCTAGCAAAGCAATGTTCTTCAACGGCACTCGCCCCTTACCGGTGAAGGGGTCTTCCGGCTCAGTTCGAGGCACAGGGACAGGGAGGGGGATCTCATCCTGCAGATACTGGCTTAGCGCTTAAGTGCTGTAAAGCAGGCTTGGTGAGGCGCTAGCACACAAGTACACTGATCAGATGAACAACGAGACTGCACAATTAGTTGATGGCTTTGGACGTCGCGTCGACTACTTACGAATCTCGGTGACTGATCGCTGCGATTTTCGCTGCGTTTACTGCATGGCTGAGAAAATGACGTTCCTGCCGAAGGCCAAGGTATTGAGCCTTGAAGAGCTCGAACAAATAGCGACCGCGTTCGTGAAACTTGGTGTCCGTAAGATACGTTTGACCGGCGGGGAACCACTAATCCGCCACAACATAATGCAGCTAATTGAAAATCTGGGGGCTCTTCCCGGGCTAGAAGAACTCGTCCTTACGACCAACGGTTCCCAGTTGCATCGACTAGCACCAGATCTCAAAAAGAGCGGTGTTCGACGAATCAACATTAGCATCGACAGTCTGAAACCTCGTCGTTTTCACCAGATCACCCGCTTTGGTCATCTCGAGCAAGTTCTTGCAGGTATAGACGCAGCCTGTGAGGCCGGCTTTGAACGAATCCGTTTGAATGCAGTAATTATGCGTGGACGCAACGACGACGAGGTTCTTGATCTCGTGGCATTCGCGCAGAGCAAAGGCATTGATTTAGCGTTTATCGAAGAGATGCCATTGGGCCACATCGTAGAGCATGATCGCGCGCTGAGTCTCGCCAGCAGCGATTGGTTGATGGACGTCATAGCTCAAGAACATAAACTGTGTTCACTAGGCGATCCGCAAGGTTCGGCGGGGCCTGCGCGAATGTATCAGTTAAACAGCGGGCCCTCTCGCGTTGGCTTTATCTCGCCTCACAGTAATAACTTTTGCCACCTATGCAACCGGGTTCGATTGACAGCGGAAGGCCGCCTTCTTCTGTGTCTGGGCAATGAACACTCCGCCGACTTGCGCGCGGTCGTACGCGATCCGCATGGCACCGACGACAGCTTGCGGCAGGCAATTATCGATTCCATGAGTCTCAAGCCGGAGCGTCACTACTTTGATCTTGAGGAAGAGCCTCAAATACTTCGTTTTATGAACGCGACTGGTGGTTAAACCGTCAGCGCCAGTCGCTGCAACCACTGGCGAGCGGTTGTTTACGGTAAGCTCGTCGATTGCTTTAGCGACACCCCTCGGAGCACTTTCCCTTTGGAAGACAGATCAGAACTCGCCTCCACAGAGGCTATCGAACATGGATTTGCGAGCCTTGGATATATTTGTAGCCCGCGCATAGCGACCGCGGTTTTTCTTGCGGCTCGATTGAAGAAGCCCATTCTTGTAGAAGGCCCACCCGGGGTCGGCAAAACGGAACTGGCGAAGACCGCGGCAAGCTTGCTAGCGATGCCTTTAGTGCGTCTTCAGTGCTACGAAGGGCTAGATGAAGCCAAAGCGCTCTATGAGTGGAAATATGGGAAGCAGCTGCTGTACACGCAGGTACTCAAAGAAAAGCTCGGCGACCTGCTAGAAGGAGCGACCGGGCTCGCCGAATCTGTAGAACGGCTTCATCGTTTTGGCGACGTATTTTATTCGCAGGAGTTCCTGGAGCCGCGTCCTTTGCTACAAGCCATGGAACAGCAAGACGGCGCCGTATTACTCATTGATGAAATCGATAAATCGGATCACGAATTCGAGTCGCTGCTGTTGGAGACGCTGTCCGACTATCAGGTATCGATTCCCGAGATCGGCACGATCAGTGCTCAATCCACGCCTCTCGTATTTCTGACTAGCAATAACACGCGAGACGTATCCGACGCCTTGAAACGTCGCTGCCTACATTTGCATATACCGTTCCCGAGCATCGAGCTAGAAGAGCGGATACTGCAAAGCCGGGTTCCCGAACTAGAAGAAAGCCTACGCCATCAGCTAGTCGCTTTTGTTCACGCTGTCCGTGAGTTGGACCTGAAAAAACAGCCCGCTATCTCCGAGACAATTGACTGGGCTAAGAGCTTGCTGCTGCTTCACGCCAATGATCTGGATGAGCCCTTGTTAAACGATACCTTGAACGTTTTGCTGAAATTCGAGCAAGACATAGAGACGGCCCAGGCCGAATTCAGCAGTCTGCTAAAGACCGCCAAGAACAGCGGAATTCATTGAATGCGCCCCAACTTAGCGATACATGCAAAGTAGCCTTCTACAATTTATCGACGTATTGCGCAGCCACTCACTGCCGGTCTCTCCGGCAGAAACGCTGGATGCTGGGGCCGCTATGGACGCGGTTGGCTATCGAAATAGAAGCCTACTTAGAGACGCGCTCGCCCTCACGTTGGCAAAAACAGAGCGAGAAGTGCACACCTTTGACTACTGTTTCGATCGATTTTTTCGGCTAGACGCCGCCGATTTCGCTCTCGAAGAGGAAGAAAAAGACGCCGCCGCACAAGAAGATGGTTTATCCGAAGAAAGCAGCACTGACGGAGAGGTCCTCGAATCGCAAGAAGGCGACGAAGGTGGGGGGCAAGAAAGCAACGGAGCAAATAGCGACCGCTTAGATGCAACCGCCGAGAACGGCGAGCTTAACCCAGATACTCGTGAGCTGGCAGAGGCGGCAGACTCCTCTCCCGCCTTACAACGGTTGATGAACGGCGACTTGTTGCCTGCTCTTTTGGAAAATCAGCGGGGAACGCTGAGCACGGCAATGCGCCGCGCAGGGCAAACAGTCAATGTTGATCAGATCCGCTTGTTTACCCAGAAAGGCCAATTCACACGCCGGATACTCGATCAACTTGGGGAAGCGCTGTTGCGCGATGCGGTCGTCGAGCTAGAGCGCGCCGACTCACCGGCTCTAGACACGTTGCGGCGCTATCGAGACGTGCTGCGCGAACAGGTAAAGGATTACGTTGAGCAACAGTACCTGCTCAACGCAGAGGGTCGTACCAGCGCTTTTATGGAAGAAGTGCTCAGTAAGACCCGCCTGGCAAACATTGACCGCCGACACCGGGAGCGGGTGCGCGAACAGGTAAGGCGTATGGCCAGACGCCTCGCGAGTCGGCACAGCGCACGCCGTCGGCCGGTAAAACGTGGCCAGCTGCATATGGCGAAAACGCTGCGTCGAGGGATGGCCCACGACGGACTTCTTTTTCAGACCTATTGGCGCGCGAAGAAACGTGACAAAGCTCAACTCCTCGCCGTGTGCGATGTGAGTGGCTCCGTGGCAGCTTACGCCGGTTTTTTGCTGATGTTTCTCTACAGCTTACAAGACGTACTCCCAAAGACTCGGAGCTTCGCTTTTTCAAGCCATCTAGGAGAAATCAGCGAGTTGTTTCGAGAAGAGTCGATGGAACGAGCTATAGAGCTAGCCAATTGGCGATTTGGTGGCGCTACCGACTATGGCAATAGCCTAAAAGACTTCGCTCGGCTCGCCCTTGATGACATCAATCGCAACACATCGGTTATCATCCTCGGAGA
>JBCCQO010000231.1:0-5824 GCA_039024595.1 Pseudomonadota bacterium
AGCCAGTCTTCGAGGTCTTCACTTGCACGCTGCAGTGCCTCAAGATTTTCTTCATCCGGTTCCCAGTAATCTCGCTCGTGAGCTTCGAGCAACCGGTTTGCGACCTTTACGGCCGAGTGAGGGTTTAGAGACGCTAAACGTGCGCGCATTGCTTCATCCAAGATGAAGGTCTTTGCCATTCGCTCATAGACCCAGGGTGATACTTGCCCGGTAGTGGCGGACCAGCCCATAGTGTTTGTCACATGAGATTCAATTTGACGTACCCCTTCGAAGCCATGATCGAGCACGCTTTCATACCACTTCGGGTTGAGAACGCGGGTTCGAGCTTCTAGCGCGACCTGTTCGTCTAGAGTGCGTACCTTTCCTTCACCGGAGGTTTGGTCAGAGATGTACACCGGTACATCAGAGCCGTCACGAGCGCGTTTCACGGCTCGGCTAATGCCCCCTAAGGTGTCGAAGTATTGGTCAAGGGATGTGATTCCCACCTCAACGGAATCGAGATTCTGGTAGGCGAGATCCACGGTGCCCAACATGCTGTTTAACAGTTCACTGTGCGCGGCGGCATTCCCGTCTTTCCCGTAGGCGAAGCACTTTCGCGCGGTGTAAGTGTCGGCAAGCTCGTCTTCGTTTTCCCAGCGCGAGCTGTCGATCAGCATGTTTACATTAGAGCCGTAAGCACCTTCGGCGTTGCTGAAGACTCGGAGCGCGGCTGTTTCGAAGTCACAGCCTTGCATTTCCTGCTGTACGAGGGTGTGCTTACGCACAAAGTTTTGCTCCAGCGGCTCTTCGGCAGCTGCGGCGAGAAAACTCGCTTCGGCCAGCATGCGAGTCTGCAGTGGGAGCAAATCGCGGAAAATGCCGGACAGGGTCATGATCACATCGATCCGCGGTCGCTTAAGTTCCTCGAGCGGGATTAGCTTGGCTCCGCAGACTCGCCCATAGCCGTCAACACGCGGTTCGGCACCCATGAGGGCCATCGCTTGAGCAATCGGTCCACCCTCGTTCTTTAGGTTGTCTGAGCCCCAAAGAACCAGCGCAACCGTCTCCGGGAGCGCATTTCCATGCGCCTCATGTTTCTCAAGGAGCGTCTGTGCTTGCCGTAAGCCGTCGCGCATAGCGAAGGTGCTTGGCAAGCGGAACGGATCAAAGCCATGCACGTTGCGGCCCGTTGGCAATATGTCGGTACTTCGGAGTAGGTCGCCGCCGGCAACCGGGGGAATATAACCGCCATCGAGGGCATGCAGCAGCGCGCCCATTTCCTGATTGATCGCCAGCTTTTGTGCCGTCTCAAAGAGTGTGTCTGAACAGTCGCTCATCGACTCAAGGTTTGGATGTTGCGCTTCAAGATGTTCTCGAAAAGCGCTGCGATCGCGAGCGATAAGCGCATCCAGCATTGCGTCACTGATCGTGAGATCAAAGCTTGCTTGAGCGATAGCGCGAAGAAGACTGCGCTGCTCCTTAGGTGCGGGTGCCTCGCCGACGACGTGCAATCCGTAGGGTATGAGTGTTTCTTCAAGCTCAAGCAGGTCTCGCCTTAGAGTTTCTACTCTGGCTTCGTTGTCTTCCCAGTCCTCATCGCCATCGCAGAGGTCCAGGGCGCTACCTTGTTCTTGTATTAAGTGCGCCAGCTGTGATCGAGCTTCTTCGCTTTCATCTTGCAGTGTTCGCCAGCGATCGACGGATCCTTTGAGTTCCTGCAGCCCTTGGTAGAGCTCAGCTCTGGTGACCGGTGGGGTGAGATAGCTGACCAGCGTTGCGCCAGCGCGACGTTTCGCGATGATGCCTTCCGATGGATTATTTGCGGAGTACAGGTAGTAATTCGGTAAATCGCCGATCAAGCGTTGGGGCCAGCAATTTCCGTCCATACCGCTTTGTTTACCCGGCATGAACTCAAGTGCGCCATGGGTACCGAAATGAAGAACACAGTGCGCTGCAAAGTCTTCGCGTAGGAAGCGATAAAATGCCGAAAACGCGTGTGTGGGAGCAAAGCCGCGCTCAAACAGCAAGCGCATGGGGTCTCCTTCGTAACCAAAGCCAGGCTGAACACCAACGAACACGTTGCCAAACTGGGCGCCAAGCACAAACAGCGACCTTCCATCGGTGAGCTGCTTGCCTGGTACGGGTCCCCACTGGTTTTCTATGTCTTCAAGGTAAGGTTCGCGAGCGACGTAGTCGTCAGCGCCGACCATACTATGGACATTTGCGATGGTTCCGTACTGACCTGCATTGCCTTCGATTACCGCGCTTCGCAAGGCTTCCACATCAGCGGGTAGCTCGACGGTGTATCCGTCTGCGTCGAGTGCTTTTAAGGTGTTGAAAAGCGACTGGAACACGGAGAGATTCGCGGCCGTGCCCGTATTACCGGAGTGGGGCGGAAAGTTAAAGATTACCGTGGCAACACGGCGATCTTTCTTAGGCGCGCGACGCAGGGAGACTATCTTGTAAACACGCTCAGCCAGCGTTTCTATTCGCTCTTCATGACCACGCATCGTGTGACCGCCAGGCGAGTTGGCTGAAGCGTCTCCCTCGCTACGACCACCAAATACAGAAGGTACGGTCGCACCGTCTAATTCGGGTATTGCGACCATCATGGTCGATTCCACGGGCATGAGTCCGTGGATTGAGGTCTGCCACTTTTCAATGCTTTGGAATTCAAGCGCATGGGCAGCTAGGTAGGGCACGTCGAGTTTGGTAAGAAGTTCTTCCGCCGCTTTCGCGTCGTTGTAAGCAGGCCCGCCCACCAGCGAAAAACCGGTGAGTGAAAGCAGCAAATCAATCGTAGGCTCGCCATCACTCACAAAGTATTTTTCGATAGCAGGGCGCGCGTCCAGCCCGCTCGCAAAAGCCGTGATTACCTCTAGACCACGCTTTCTTAGGGCATGAACCACGGCATCATAGTGGTGAGTGTTTTCCGCCAGCGCATAGGACCGCATAACCAGTACGCCAACGGTCCCTGTTTTGTCTTGTACTCTGCGCTTCGTGCGTGGCAAGCGGTCGCTGATTCGCTGCTTCCTGTCTGGATCGTAGAGCCCTACCTCGGGATACTCGATTGGCGCCCCTTGGGTCAGTTGCCCTTGGAGAGCGAAGGGTTCCGCTGGCGCGTAACGATCAATCAGTAAGGCGATCATGCGCCGTAGATTCTCTTCTGAGCCGGCCAACCAGTACTGCATGGTTAGAAAGTACGCGCGGACATCTTGCGCCGTACCTGGGATAAAACGGAGTATGCGTGGCAGTTTTCGCAAAACAGACAGCTGCTGAGCGCCCGCATTGGATTTCGTTGACTCGCTCTTGCCTCGCAGTCGTTTTAGCAAAGCAATAGGGCCACTCGCCTCACCGTTCATGGAGAACTTGCCCATACGAGTGAGTTTCATAACCTCACTACCACACATGCAGCACACCATCGCCGCGCAGTGGGGCTGACGAGCGGTGAGCTCTGGCAGCACTGCGGTAATGTGTTCCTCCATGAACAGCATGGTGATCAATAGGATGTCGGCTTCGGCGATATCTGCCTTGCAGCGCGCTAGCGATTCAGCTGAATGGCTCCAATCGGCTGCTGCGTGAACGCTCACGGTTAGTGCTGGAGCCTCTGCAAGCAATTTTTCGGCCGCACGGGCTACGCTGCTCGTAACGTGGTTGTCCAGCGTTACAAGGACAAAACGGAAGTCCCGCTTAGCGGCTGAAGTGGGCTTTCGCTTCATAAAGCGTATCGACTTTAATAATGCTGACCCCTTGATCAGCTGCAAAAATCTCAGTGTTTCGGCGCGCCTTTCCTCGGACAAAGAAAGGAATTTTCCGCAGCTCTTTCTCCGCGCTTATGTCCCAGGTCGGCGCTTGCTCCTGCTCCAGGGCTTCGTGCTCGGCGGAGGCGGCAGCGCCGACGCTGCCATGCTCGTCATCGTTCACCGCACTCTCGCCAGCGCTATTGAGAACACCCTCTGCGGCGAGATGAGACGGCACCGCCTCATCATTAAATTCGAAATCGTCGCGGAACATGGTCAATAGGTGTTCTTCGAGCCCCATCATGAGTGGATGCACCCAGCTATCGAAGATCACATTGGCGCCCTCATAACCCATTTGTGGCGAGTAACGGGCAGGATAGTCTTGCACGTGCGCCGGAGTAGAAATCACAGCACAAGGCACGCCCAGACGTTTCGCAATGTGCCTTTCCATCTGCGTGCCCAGCACCAATTCCGGTTGCAGCTCACTGATTGCTCGTTCGACTTCGAGGTAGTCATCGGTAATCAAGGCACTAAGATCGAGTTCTTTCGCCGCAGCGCGCACACTGCGTGCCTGCTCTCGCGAATAGGTGCCAAGGCCGACAACTTCGAACGCGAGTTCTTTGCTGGCGATTCGGGCAGCGGCGACCGCATGGGTCGCATCGGCAAAAATGAACACTCTTTTCCCGGTTAGGTAAGTCGAGTCCACCGAACGTGAATACCATGGCAGTC
The DNA here is from genome assembly GCA_039024595.1 of Pseudomonadota bacterium. Taxonomy (GTDB): domain Bacteria; phylum Pseudomonadota; class Gammaproteobacteria; order Pseudomonadales; family Halieaceae; genus Congregibacter. The sequence goes on from JBCCQO010000231.1 coordinate 4,449, forward strand.
GTGATTCGTTGGGAGTAGCCGGTGCAACAAGTCCGAGCGTTTCGCACACTTCCTGAACAAAATCATCAGTCGCACCAACACCCAGGGGCACGGTTTTGATGGTTGGTTGCTTGAAGCTTCGTTGCAGCCAATCGCACAACGGTCCCGCTACCTCAGGATAAAGACAAATGTTTGCGTTAGCCTCTGGAATACGAAGGAGGTCGTGGGGAGAGGCACCCAGCGGTGCGGTAACGTTCACGGTAACTCCCAAGGACTCGAGCAAACGCTTAATTTCAATTACATCGTCTCGACACCGAAAACCTAAGGAACTCGGGCCAAGAATATTAACGACGTTGGTTTGTGACCGAGGCTGCGGTTCCGAACCGGGAGGCGGTACCTGCGCCTGTAATAGGGCACGAACCAAGGTATAGAAGGTCTCTCCGGCGCCCCAGTTTTCCTTCCGAGAGTAGGCGAGCATCTCCACCGGAACCACGGGTACGTCTAGACCAGCGCTCGATGCCAAAGTGCCTGGCTGGTCCTGAATCAGTTCTGCGGTGCAGGAGTCTCCAACGAGAAGAACCTGAGGCTTGTGCGTGTCCACAGCGGCTTGAACCGTGTTCAATACTAGCTGGGCTGTGTCGCTGCCGAGATCGCGTGCTTGGAAAGTGGTGTAGGTGACCGGTGGACGGTGATCGTCCCGCTCGATCATCGTAAACAGCAAGTCGGCGTAGCTGTCTCCCTGCGGAGCATGCAGAAGCAGGTGCACACCTTGCATGCTATTCGCTATCCGAATGGCACCGACGTGAGGCGGTCCTTCATAGGTCCAGAGCGAGAGTTCCATACCTTAGAATTCCAACTGTGCTTCGCGGGCCAGAGGCCGAGAGAAAAGGGCCGCTAGATCACCGGCCTGATCGAAACCCTGAATTGGGCTAAAAATGAGTTCAATCGACCACTTACTGCGCAGCCCCTCTGCTTCCAATGGATTGGCAATGCCCATCCCACAAACGGTGAGATCCGGGCGCAGCCTGCGTACGTGCTCTAGACGGGTTTCTAAGTCCCCTCCCTCTATCAAGTCGGGATGTTCACCAAGCAGGTTGGACTCACTCGCCATTAAGTTGGGATCGTGGAATGGCGTGGTGATGGATTCGACGTCCATGGCGCATTCCCGGGACAAAAACCTCGCGAGCGGAAGCTCAAGCTGCGAATCCGGCAAAAAGGCGATTCTTTTTCCTCGAAGCTTTTCCCGTTGGTAACCCACCGCTTGGCGGGCCCGGGAGCGTGGAGCCGCCACGGTGGCTTCAAACAGGGCGTCGTTTACGCCGAAAGCCCGCGCCGCTGCCTTCAACCATAGCTCCGTGCCTTCCGCACCGAGAGGAAAAGGCGCCGCCAGCAAACTG
>JBCCQO010000232.1:0-5786 GCA_039024595.1 Pseudomonadota bacterium
CGCGCACGCCTTGCCAATGCGGGCCGACAGCGCATCCTAGAAAATTTTAGTTGGCACGTATGCGCGTCTCAGCTACTTGACTACTACCGAGGTGCGATAGCCGATGCAAACCGTTGACCGCGAGTATTTTCCTATGCGACCCGGTGAGAAATTGCTCGACTTAGGCTGCGGAGAAGGGCGTCATGTCATTGCCGCATGCATGCTCGATGGCATTGATGCAATCGGCGTCGATTTGTCGGTCGAAGACTTGAGCACCGCGCGGGCGAGACGAGATGAGTTTGCCGTACTCACCGCGGAAAGTGGTGAAGACGCAACAGCCAACGAAAATGTCAGTGCGGAAAAGTCTCCGCTTTTTGCTGTGCTTGCGGGCGATGCGCTTGGCTTACCCTTCGATGACCATACCTTCGATGCAGTCATCTGTAGTGAGGTTTTGGAGCACGTACCGGACTACCGCGCAGCTTTGCGGGAAATACATCGAGTGTTGAAACCCGGGGGCCGTCTCTGTGCGAGCGTCCCCAGGGCTTGGCCTGAGCGTATCTGCTGGTTCTTCTCACGGGAGTATCATCAGGTGCTGGGTGGGCATTTGCGTATTTTCGATTCGACTAAGCTCAGTGCCGATATCCAGAGGCAAGGGTTCTCGCCCTATGCGAGACACGGAGCGCACGCGCTTCACAGCATTTACTGGTGGCTGCAGTGCATGTTTTGGAAAAGTCGCGAAAAGAACTGGCTCGTTCGCCAATATCATCGCCTACTCGTCTGGGATATGATGTCGAAGCCTGCGTTCACTCAATGGTTGGAACGCGTCCTAAATCCACTTCTTGGTAAAAGTGTTGTGATGTACTTTCGCAAGGGTTCAGCGTGAGCGGCCCCTACTTTACCCCGGGGCTATTCCCGCGCGAGTTTCTCAGCCCGACTGTGGCCGCGATCGCAGCATTGCAGCACGAAAGCGGTGAGATTGCCTGGTCCGACGGAAAGTACTCCGACCCCTGGGACCACGTAGAAGCCGCTATGGGCTTGTCGATTGGCGGCGAACTTGAGGCTGCGGAGCGAGCCTATAGATGGCTAGCGTCCGTGCAGCTCGATGATGGCAGCTGGTGGGCCGCCTATGAAAATGGGCATGCACACAACCGAGAACGGCGAGAGAGCAATTTTGTCGCCTACATCGCGACAGGGGTTTGGCATCACTTTTTGATCAGCGCCGATCGGGTTTTCTTAGAGGATCTTTGGCCGACGGTGGAGCGCGCTATAGACTTTGTGCTCAAGTTGCAAACGGAGCACGGCGACATCCATTGGGCGGTCGATAGTAATGGCAAGGCGCTTGCAGACGCCTTGGTCACCGGTTGTAGTTCCATCTACAAAAGCTTGGAGTGCGCACACAATATTGCATTCACCCTGGGCTACTCACGCAGTGATTGGCTGCTGGCCCGTGACCGGCTGGGCGATGCTCTCCGTCAGAAACCGAGCCGCTTCGATCGCACCTGGGAAAGTAAATCGCGCTATTCAATGGATTGGTTTTACCCGGTTTTGACGGGTGTAGTCACGGGCACCGCTGCTCGCGATCGGATCAATGCGCGCTGGGATGAGTTTGTAGAGAAAGGACTTGGTTGTCGCTGTGTCGTGGAAGAGCCCTGGGTTACCGTGGCGGAATCCTGCGAATTGGTGATGGCTCTGCTGGCCGCTGGTGATCACGCTCGTGCCGTTGAGCTCTACAGCTGGCTTCACCAATGGCGAAGTAAGAGCGGCGACTATTGGACTGGGTACCAATTTGTAGAGGACCTACTCTGGCCCGACGAGAGACCCAGTTGGACAGCAGGGGCCGTGCTCCTTGCGGCGGATGCGCTCACTAAACACACCGCGGCGGCGGGACTTTTTTGCAGCATTGATTTGCTACACGAGCGCGATTCGGCGGTTGTCTCACAGGGCAGCTAGGTTGCTCTTTGGCCTAGCGTTTATTCAAAGGCGCAATTCGTTGGGTTCATTTTCAATTCTGAGCGGCCCCTAGCGGCTGTTTCGGAACAGGGGAAATCACATCGTCGAGAGCCCTCCTAGAGACGCTCTAGGATACGTAGGCTGTGAACGCTGTCCCTTTCCTTGAACAAACCAGAGGCTATAGCCAGGCGATAAACGGTAGCCGGTGCTTGTCCGCCGTCTTCCGCGTTGGGAAAAACATCGTGTATCGCCAATAGCCCGCCTTGCTCTATCTTGCCTGCCCAAGCGCGATAGTCCGCCATCGCAGCCGCTAGGCTGTGTCCACCATCTATGAACAACATGGCTACGGGCAGGGTCCAGGCGTCCGCAAAGATCACCGATTCGGTAACTACCGGTAAAACCGTATCGGTGAGTAAAGCGGCCCGCATCGTGGCGCGAAATGCGTCAAAGCTATTGATGCCGCCGCTGCCGTCCGCGAGGCTCGTGTCATGGAAAAATTCGCCCGCTTGATGTTCTTCTGATCCCTGATGATGATCGACGGCAAATAACTTCCGCCCCGCTTGCTGGCAACCGACACCAAAGTAGACCGTTGATTTGCCGCAGTAGCTGCCTATTTCCACCGCGGGACGGGGTGAATCCAAAGTGGCAGCACTTTCTAAGAGCGCTTGACCTTCTTCCGGGTGAAGAAAGCCTTTGACTGAATCTATATCAATGGGAAGGGACAAAGCGGAACGTTCTCTTTTTTACCTCAAGCGCCAAGACCCTACCGATTGCTTAGGCAGGCGACAAGTCTGGCCTGCTCTCCTTTGGATGGTTATGCTCTTCGCTTCCTTTGAAGAGTCGCGTGTGAGCATGCGCTTAATCTATAGCGTCTTGGTGACAGCGCTTGTACCACTCGTGATGGCGAGAATGCTTTGGCGCTCGCGTCGAGCACCGGCGTATCGAGAACGACTTCTCGAGAGGCTTGGCTATTTTAAAACCCCAGCCGAAGCGGACACTTCGATTTGGGTTCACGCGGTATCTCTCGGTGAGACTCTGGCAGCGCGGCCGCTGATCGAAAAACTTCTGGATGACTTTCCCCAGTACTCGATTGTTGTTACCACCACTACACCCACCGGCTCTGAGCAGGTGGAGAAACTTTTCGGTGACCGGGTGTTTCACGTCTACGCTCCCTGGGATACACCGGGCGCTGTAAAACGTTTTCTTCGCAAAACGCGACCGGCGCTCCTGATCCTGATGGAAACAGAGCTCTGGCCGAATATGCTGTCTTACAGCTCTCGTGCTGGATGTCGCGTGATGCTTGCGAACGCAAGGCTTTCCGCCCGCTCCGCGGCGGGCTACGCCCGCTTTGCGCGTTTGACCCGCTCGATCTTGGCTAGTATCGACAACATCGTTGCCCAAAGCACAGCCGATGCAGATCGGTTTCTGCAGTTAGGGATGGACCCGGGCAAGATCAACGTTACTGGCAGTATCAAATTCGACATCACGGTGAGTGATGAGCTGCGCGCGACGGCAAGCCGACTCAAGGCTGAGGGGGTAGGTGATCGCCGAGTCCTGATAGTCGCAAGTACCCATGTCGGTGAGGATCAACTTGCTCTTACACTCTTCGCCCAGCTAAAAAAAGCCGACCCATCGTTGTTGATGTTGCTCGCACCACGGCATCCCGAGCGCTTTAACGAAGTGGCAACGCTGTGCGCGCAAAGTGGTTTTCATCTTCAGCGTAAGTCCGTCGAACCGGTACCAAGCGAAACGGCGGACATATGGTTAATCGACACGCTCGGTGAATTACTGTTGCTTTTTGGTATCGCTGACTTGGCGGTTATTGGCGGCAGTTTCGTGAACCGGGGGGGCCACAATCCATTGGAAGCAACGGTTTGGGGAGTGCCCGTCCTAGTGGGCCCGTACATGTTCAATTTTGCCGATGTGGCGGTCAAACTACAAAACGTCGGCGCCCTGGAGTCCTGCGAGGATCTTGATCAGCTACTCGCCAGCGCCAGCAGCCTGTTAGCGGATGAGCAAGAGTTGGCTCGACGGAAGGTGGCAGCCTTGGAAGCCATGGCTAAGAACCACGGCGCCCTAGGTGCCCTAATCGGCGAGGTCGAACGTCTACTTGGTCCCGGCGGTTGAGGAGCTCGTGGGCGGTGGCGGGTTTTCAAGGAAGCTATTGAGCTTGTAGATGTCTTCTGGGCTTAGAAGACCGGCTTGCTCCTTCAAACGAAGCGTATTCGTGATGTAGTCGTAGCGGCTGTTTGCGTAATCGCGCAGGGCGCCAAAAAGCGTGTTCTGCGCGTTCAACACGTCCACAATGTTCCGCGTACCCACTTCGTAACCCGCTTCCGTTGCATCGAGAGCGCTCTTCGATGAGACGATGCTCTGCTTTCGCGCGGCTACCCGGGCTACGTCATTTACCACTGTCATGTGCAAGGATCGGGCGTCTGTAACCGTTTGACGGGTTAGGTTAATCCGCTCCTCACGAGCTTGGTTGAATTGCTGTGCCGCTCTTCTTCGTTCAGCGCTAATGGCACCACCGCTGAACAAGGGCACATTTAGCTCTACCCGCCACACGGTCGATTCGCGCTCCTGATCCGGGGGGAAGTTGAAAATACCTGCTGGGTCCTGGAAGCGGGTTCCGTCTGTTTCGAAGTCCGAGTACTGACCACTACCGCTCACTGTCGGTGCATGCGCTAGTTTTCGGGCTTTGGCGGTTTGTCGTGCTGCCTCCTCCCCATACCTCGCGGCTTGAAGGGTGAAGTTATTTTCCAGGGCAAACTCTACCCAGGCGCTCCGATCTGCCGGTTCCGGCATATTTGCGGTGAAAGACTCAACCAAAACGTCTAGCGTGTCGTGTCGCTTACCTGTCAGAACAGTCAGGTTTTCTAACGCAACGGAAACATTATTCTCGTCGGCAATCCGATCTACCCGGGCAAGGTCGTAGGCCGCTTGGCTCTCGTAAACGTCCGTGATCGCGATGAGTCCGACTTCAAAGCGCTGCTGGTTCTGCTCCAGCTGCCGTTCAAAAGCCTGCTCTCTCGCCAAGGAGGCTTTGAGGTTGTCCTGATTGCGCAACACGGCTAGGTACGCTTCTACCACGCGGACGATTAAGTTTTGCTGATTGGCGGCGAATACCGCCTCCGCTTGTTGCGACACTTCCTTACCGGACTGGAAGGAAAACCATGCCGGTAGGTCGAATATCGCTTGTTGCAGCGTGACCAGATAGCCGTCGGTATCGATGTCCGTGTTGTCGAAGGTATCACCGATTATTGGCGCCCCAGTTGAATCGAAGCCGATAATTCCTGGGCTAGTCGTGTCTGTATCGGAGTTTTCAAAGCTGTAGTTTGCATTGACCTGTGGCAGCAGTGACGACAGTGCCACCTTTTCGGTCTCCAAGCCTGCGAGATACTGAGCCTCTTGCGCTTTCAGCGTGGCATCGTTCTCCAGAGCGAGCTCGTAGATGTCACGGAGTGACTCGGCTGCGGTGACCGATGTCTGCAGTGAAAGTGCCGCTTCAAGTGCGCAGCAGGCCCCTAACGTGAATGGTTTACCGGGCTTGTTACCGCCGGAGCTGAACATAACGCAATCCTTGGAAACTCGTCGTAGGCTAGCTAAAGAACATGGTGGATATTATCAGTAATGCCATTGGCATCGCAGCGTGGAAAAATGACCAAAAGGACCCTCTCTGCGACCGCCATCTTAGGTGAAACGCCCGCAGCAAGTGAACACTTTTGACACCGTTAACCGCAATTTCGATACATTTGATCGAAAACGCGTCTTTAGCGAACGCTCCATTGCTTCGACTGAATTGCTTCAACCGAATTGCTTCAGCCGTTAAGTAGGCTAGCCTTGAGAAAGCTTGGCCA
>JBCCQO010000233.1:0-5784 GCA_039024595.1 Pseudomonadota bacterium
AAATAATGTGATCTCTAGATTCGAAGTGGTGCATGATCGCGCCACGAGACACACCGGCGGCCTCGGCAATGTTGTTCACCGTGGTGGGTTTGTAGCCATCTCGTTGAAGACATTTGATCGCCGCGCGCAGCACCAAGGTGCGGGTCCGCGAACTTTTTTCATCGCGCCATAGCCGCCGAGTGAGCGCCACGGGCGGGATCGCAGGTGCCCCACCCGTAGACGAGTCTAGCTCCGCTGGGGGCACCTTATCCACGCCCAGCACTCGAAAGACTAGTAACTCGTATACTGATCACAAGATTCGACAACTGATACAACTGCTTATAAAAGCTTGAAGACGCGATTATAAACAACCAGTATTGTTTTTTATATAGCTCTGCGCTATTTTTGACACATCTCAAGTCATATGTGACGACGAACTAACTCTAATATCCAATGACTGAAGCCATAAAAGATCAAGTACCCATCGCGGACGACCTGTTTCTATTGCACGGTGACAAGGCGGCGCTGCTTGGAAGCTTCTGCGCGGATTGTGATGAGCATTTCTTTCCACGGCAGGAATCCTGCACGAAATGCCCATCGCAGGAGATGCAAGACGTAGAGCTTGGCGACCGAGGAACTCTTTGGTCCTGGACAATTCAGTGCTTTCCGCCGAAGCCTCCTTACCGCGCAGATAAACCAGCAGAGGAGTTTCAACCCTTTGCCGTTGGTTATGTCGAACTTGCTTGTGGCCTAAAGGTTGAAGCAAAGCTGTTAAAAGATGACACCCGAGAATTTAGCATCGGCGACCGTATGCAATTGGCCGTCGTCCCCTTCTTTCTTGATGATGCTGACCGCGAAGTACTGAGCTTTGCGTTCAAGCAAACCGACTGAGAGCTATCCATGACAGAAGTCGCAATTGTTGGAATCGGACTCCATAATTTCGGCCGTACGCCCAATCGAACGGGATTAGAACAGGGTGCGGCGGCGGTGCGTGAAGCACTGGCTGATGCGGGAATGGCTTGGTCCGACGTGCAAGTCGCTTTCGGAGGCAGTCAAGAGGCCGGGAACGCCGACGCACTGTGCAACAAGCTCGGGCTTACGGGCCTACCCTTCACTAATGTGGCTAACGGCTGTGCGACGGGAGGCAGCGCACTAAATGCGGCTTTCCAATGCATTAAGGCAGGTTCCGCCGAGATAGCCTTGGCGGTGGGATTCGATAAGCATCCCCACGGCGCATTTAACGCTGATCCGGAGGAATGGGGATTGCCCGCATGGTACGGCGAAGCCGGCTATATGCTTACGACACAATTTTTTGCCCTCAAGATTCAGCGCTATATGCACGACTATGGTATTAGCCATGAATCACTGGTTCGCGTAGCCGAGAAGGCCTTCAGGAACGGATCGCTCAACGAGCGAGCTTGGCGTCGCAAGGCGCTAAGCTTCGATGAGATCGAGCAGTCCCCCATGGTGAACAATCCATTACGAAAGTACATGTTTTGCAGCCCCGCCGAAGGTGGTGCAGCCATTTTGCTGTGCGATGCTCGCGTCGCCAAGAAATACACCAGCAAACCGATCTACCTGAAAGCGGCTGTTGTGCGCACCAGAAACTACGGCACTTTCGAAGTATTCAATCCTTCACTGGCTGCCGAGCAGGCCGACCCACCTTCTGTTCAGGCATCCAGGGACGCTTTCGAAATAGCCGGCGTAGCACCAAAGGACTTCGATGTCCTTCAATTGCAAGACACCGAGTCCGGTGCGGAAATCATGCACATGGCTGAAAACGGGTTTTGTGAGCATGGTGAGCAAGAGCATCTGATCAAGTCTGGAGCAACCGAAATAACGGGCTCCATGCCGGTCAACACAGATGGAGGATGCCTGGCCAACGGGGAGCCGGTAGGCGCCTCCGGTCTACGCCAAGTGTATGAAATCTGTCTACAGCTTCGCGAGCAGGCGGGTGACCACCAAGTTCCCGGACAACCAAAGCTAGGATACACGCACGTTTACGGCGCACCTGGAATCAGCGGCGTGAACATACTACAACGATAATAGGGGCCTTTGGGGCCAAGGCCCCACCCTACCACGGACGCATGAGGCGACGTATGGGCCAGTTTCAAGCAAAACAGCAAGGCGGCGATGTTCGCTGTGAAGCGATCAACGTCCAGCAGCTACTCGACGAAGAGCAGGTGCGCGTACCCTCGCATCTGCGAGTTGACTCCAATCCGGATATGGGAGACGCAGACCTTCCCATCAGCATCTACACCAGTCGAGAGCATTTCGAGCTTGAAAAAGAGCGGGTCTGGCCACGGGTCTGGCAGATGGTTTGTCGACTTGATGACATACCCAAACCCGGTGACGTTCATGTGTACGACAATATGGATGACTCCCTACTAATCACGCGTCAGAAAGACGGATCCGTGAAAGCTCTGGTTAACTCCTGCCTGCATCGCGGCCGAGCTTTGCGCGTCGTCGATGGACGAGTGCGAGCATTTCGCTGCCCTTTTCATGCGTTTACTTGGAACATTGATGGCAGCTTTCAATCCATGCCCTGCGAATGGGATTTCAAACACGTCTGCGATCATGCGCTGCAACTGCCAGAAGTGCGCTGCGACACCTGGGGTGGCTTCGTATTTATAAATCTCGACGGCAAAGCAAAACCGCTTATAGAGTATCTGGGCGTTATTCCTGAACACTTCGCTCACTATGGGCTTGAGGATGCTTATAAAGGGGTGCACGTGCAGAAGATGATCCCCTGTAACTGGAAGGTTGCTCATGAGGCTTTTCTTGAATCATGGCACGCCATCGCTACCCATCCACAGATACTGCCTTTCACCGCGGACGCAAACACTCAGTACGACACCTTCGGAGATCATGTTAGCCGCATGATCACACCTATGGAGGTTGCTAGCCCACACTTAAAGAAGATGTCTGAATCGGATATCGTCAATGCAACTTTGCAGTACTCGGGGAGAATGGCAGACCATGAAGGCGGGAGGGTAGAAGTACCCGAGGGAATGAGCGCACGCGAGTATGTTGGTGAAATGAATCGGGAGGCTTTTGCAGCTGCGTCGAATCGTGATCTCTCAGACGCTACTTTAAGCGAATTACAGGACGCGATTCTCTACGACATTTTCCCGAATGCGCAGGTCTGGGCAGGCTATTTCGGCAATATCGTTTATCAGTTCAGGCCGAACGGCCTTGACCATGAGTCCTGTATCTTCGATGTGCGCCTACTCATGCGCAGCCCAGATCCGGATGGACCACCGCGCGGAGTACCGGTTCACAAGCTCGGTGACGATGAACCCTTCGCTTCGGCGGAAGAACTCGGCGCCCTTGGCGAGGTGTTCGACCAAGACATGCGCAATCTCCCCTTAATGATGAAGGGACTAAAAGCCTCGAAAATTGGCTCCGTCACACTCGCGAGCTACCAGGAAAGTCGCATTCGCCACTTACACGCGACTATTAAAAAGTACTTCGATAACGCTACCGACCTCACTTATCGATAGCCGGCCTCTTGACTCCCCGTTGCAGGCACGTTCGGGACGTTTTGTAGATCGGGCAGCAATTGCCCATCGTTACGCCCGACCGTTGTGAGCCTTCCGACACGATCATAGCAAGGCTCATAACGGCGGAGTCGAGCGCCCTTCTTGCGCACGTTGTATTCGGCGCGCATCCCCGTTTTAAACGCAATACTTCCGCTATTAGGGAGCTTCATTCCTTAACAAAAAACGCTACAAAATAGAGACACTTTCCTTGACATCATTAAACATACATTTATGATTGTTTTATAATTTTAACCAAGAGAAATCTCCCTTGGATATAAGCTACACCCCTGAAGAAGTAGCCTTTAGAGAAGAGGTTCGGCACTTCTTAAAACAGTCGCTCACACCGACCATGATCAACGCGGGTCAGCGCATGACCAGCATTTTTTCCGACTTTGATGCTTCCCTCGCTTGGCAAGAAGCTTTGAGAGTGCGCGGCTGGCTCGCCGTCGGCTGGCCCAGTGAATACGATGGCGTGAGTTGGACTCCCACTCAGCAAGCTATCTTCACGGAAGAGTGCAGGAATGCTGGCGCACCTGTGCTGCTGCCTTTCGGTGTGCAGATGCTCGCTCCCATCCTCTTAAAGTATGGAAGTGAAGAGCAAAAGCGCAGCCTTCTACCCCGCATCCTTACGGGAGAAGACCTATGGTGCCAAGGTTACTCGGAACCTAACTCCGGCTCGGACCTAGCCTCCCTACGCACACGCGCTGAGGCAGATGGACAAGACTACGTCCTAAATGGTTCGAAAATCTGGACTTCTTTCGCGCATCGATCAAACAAAATTTTCTGCCTAGTCCGCACCGATACGAACTGCAAACCGCAGGCGGGAATCAGCTTTCTACTGGTGGACCTCGACAGCCCCGGCATCGCAATACGTCCGATTGTTTCTTTGGATGATGAAGTTGAACAGTGCGAGGTTTTCTTTGAAGACGTCCGCGTCCCCAAAACCAATCTGGTGGGCGAGGAAAACCAGGGCTGGGAGATCGCAAAGTACCTGCTCCAGTTTGAACGAGGTGCTTACTGCTACTACGCAGCGATCGACAAGCAACTTGCTCGCCTGGACGAAGTCATCAGTTCGCAGGCGCTTAGCGTGGCTGATGATCCGGTGTTCGCTCATCAACTTGCGGAGCTAGAAGTCGACAAACTCGCGCTCAAATATCTAGAACAGCGCATTAACAGTTCCAGTGCGATGAACCAGCCTCCTCTGTGCCTGGCATCGGTAGTCAAGGTTGTCGGCACAGAGCTAAGCCAGCAAGTGGATGAACTTTGTCTCGGAGCGGCGGGAGCCTACGTAGCCGTAAAACAAAACGAAGTCATGGCACCCGAGCACAATGACGCTTGCATCGGCCCGAGGTCCAGCGCAGGCGTGGCCTACAGCTATATCAATAACAGAGCATCCACCATCTATGGCGGCTCCGCTCAGATACAGCGCAACATCATCGCTAACTATCTATTGAACTAAGAGGTTTCAATTTAAGCGTTCGAGGTCCTAGGAGCGCGCAACCGGGGGAAAGATAATGAACTTTGAGTTCAGCGAAGAGCAACGCGCTTTCCGTGATAGTGCGCGGCGCTATCTCAGCGAAAGCTACGACTTTGAAGCTCGACAAAAAATCATCCATAGCGAAAGCCCTTTTAGTCATCAGGTATGGGAGACCTGCGCCGAATTGGGGTGGCTTTATCTGCCCTTTCCCGAACAGCAAGGCGGCCTTGGCGGGAGCATTCTCGATTCAGTACTACTCTTTGAAGAACTCGGGCGCCAGTTGGTGGTTGAGCCTTTCCTGGAGACCCTGGTACTAACCGGTGGAGTACTCAGCCGTAACGGTAGCGAGTCATCAGTCCAACTGCTTCAGGAGTTAATGGCAGGCAAACTTCAAGGAGCTTTCGCACACACAGAAGCCGTATCACTCGGCTCTGAGCTAGCCCTGTCGACGCGCGCGGAAAAGCAAGGAGATGCCTATAAGCTCAACGGTCGTAAAGTCGTTGTTCACAACTTGGGCTCGGCCGATGTAATGGTTGTTACGGCAAAGCTAAGTCACGATGAGCTCGCCCTCTTCCTCCTTCGCCCCGATGATAAAGGGGTTTCTCTTCGGACCTACCCGACGATCGATGGCAGGACAGCGGGCGATATCAGTTTGAAAAACGTTGAGGTTGATGAGAGCCGCCTGCTCTTCGTCGGAGAAGCGGCGGAAACGGTACTCAGACAGGTGCAGGCCGATGCGATGCTTGCGATGAGTGCGGACATGGTCGGTTCGATGAATACGCTGCT
>JBCCQO010000234.1:0-5779 GCA_039024595.1 Pseudomonadota bacterium
AGGTGACCGCAAGACTCGTCGTTCTCAGATTGTCGCTGGCTCAAGATAGAAAGAGGAAGTTTGGGAATTGGGAAAACTAGGTGCGGGCTGTCATCGGCTGTAAAGGCCTGCTGCGGACCGCCAAAATGCGTCATCCCTGACAGGCTAGGCGGCCACCATCCATGGCGGCCGCCTAGCCTGTCAGGGATGACGCTTTTTGGCGGTCCGCAGCAGGGCCTTACTGCCTTCGGCTGACCGCACGATTATGGAGATCCAACGTCTGTAACACTGACGATCAGTACAAAACCTAAATTCTTGGCATAGCTCAATATCTAGAAGGGCCTTTAGGGCTAACCATTGAGCTCATCAATCTGCTCATTCAGTGTCCAATAGTCATAAAGCACACCGAGTAAAAACAGACCGCCGGTGAATAGATAGAGAATGCCCGTGAAGATTTTGCCCTGATAAAAGCGGTGTATGCCGAAGATGCCCAAAAAGGTCAGCAAGATCCACGCGATACTGTAGTCGGTATCACCCTCATAGTAGCGGCGATCAGCTTCGTCATTCATTCCGGGAATCAGCAAAAGGTCAATAATCCAGCCGACAAAGAAAAGGCCAAAGGTAAAAAACCATATCGTGCCGCTGATCGGTCGACCGTAATAGAAACGATGAGACCCCATGAAACCAAATATCCACAAGAGATAACCCATCACTACCGAGTGAGAGCCGCGCATGTTTCATTTTCCTTTCATATACAGAGTTTGCTCATCAAATGATGGCATAGGTCCATAGTTTTCTCAGTCAATCGAGATCAGTTGTGTACGAAACGGGCCTGAACGAGCAAATGGCCTGATATGACACCGAGGCTGTGGGCCGAGCCATTAACAGAGACCTCAGCAGCGCAATATCGACACGAAAAAGTACCAATCCAGCTTGTCGTTTCGGCAAAGAATTTTGGTTGACAGAGATGGGGCACATCCCTAGAATTCGCGCTCCTTTTAGCGGGGTCCCCTTCGCGGGGCGCCGGTTATTTGAACAAACTGGAGACTGATCGCGTGCAAAACCAGCGCATACGTATTCGCCTGAAAGCGTTTGACCATCGGCTTATCGACACTTCCACCCAGGAAATCGTAGAGACCGCACGACGCACAGGAGCGCAGGTTCGCGGACCGATTCCTTTGCCCACACGCAAAGAGCGGTACACCGTACTTATTTCACCTCATGTGAATAAAGACGCGCGCGACCAGTACGAAATCCGAACCCACAAAAGACTGCTAGATATCATTGAGCCAACGGAAAAGACCGTTGACGCTTTAATGAAGCTGGATCTTGCGGCTGGTGTAGAAGTTCAGATCAGTTTGGGCTAACTGCCCCGTCGCAGTTAAACAATTTAAAGGAACCTGCTCGACCGCATAAAGCCCCTAGGGCCGCGAGATTGAGCGTGTAATGCCTAGCGAATTTGCTAAGGCAGCCATAGAGGGTGTGAGCCCCGTACACTGTGAGGTTGGTAACATGACTATTGGCTTAGTCGGCCGGAAGTCCGGCATGACTCGCGTCTTCACCGAAGATGGCGATTCAGTACCAGTAACCGTAGTGGAGATTTCTCCAAACCGCGTTACTCAGATCAAAGATACGGAAAGCGATGGTTATCGCGCCGTTCAAGTTACGACACGCAGCCGTAAGGCTAGCAAGGTCAGCAAATCTGAGGCAGGACACTACGCAAAGGCGGGTGTCGAGGCAGGCGCGGGTCTGTGGGAATTCCGTATGGAAGCTGACGACGATGCTATCGAGGTCGGAACAGAGCTCACCGTTGATCGCTTTGAAGCGGGTCAGCTGGTCGATGTCGCTGGCCGGTCAAAAGGCAAAGGGTTTCAGGGCGCTGTAAAGCGCTGGAACTTCCGAACCCAGGATGCAACACACGGTAACTCGCTATCTCATCGCGCTCCAGGCTCGATCGGTCAGTGCCAGACACCGGGCCGGGTTTTCAAAGGTAAAAAGATGGCCGGTCAAATGGGTAATGCCAATGTGACCGTGCAGAACCTCGAAGTAGTTCGCGTCGATGCGGAGCGAAATCTGCTGTTGATCAAAGGTGCGGTACCGGGTGCACCGGGTGGCGACGTAATCGTGCGTCCTGCGGTTAAGGCCTGAGCGGAGGGGAGTCGGTGGAGCTAAATATAGTAGGTCCGGGCAACCAGGAAGCGGGGACTGTTTCTGTCTCTGAAGCCAATTTCGCTCGAGAGTACAACGAAGATTTAGTGCATCAGGTAGTGACGTCTTACCTGTCTGGTGCCCGTCAAGGAACGCGCGCGCAAAAGAACCGCGCGGCGGTCAGCGGTGGTGGCAAAAAGCCCTGGCGGCAAAAAGGTACGGGCCGTGCGAGGGCAGGGACGATTCGCTCGCCGATCTGGCGCAGCGGTGGCGTGACCTTTGCTGCGAAGCCTCAGGATCACAGCGTAAAGGTTAATCGCAAGATGTACCGGGCTGCGCTCAAGACGATCATTTCGGAGCTAGCGCGTCAGGAGCGTCTGGTTGTTGTGGAAACCCTGGACGTCGATGAGCCCAAGACCAAGCTTTTGGTAGGGCAGCTCGATGCCTTTGGTGTGAACAGTGCTCTTCTCATCTCTGATGAGGTGAGTGAAAACCTGTATCTCGCGTCTCGCAACTTGCAAAAGGTGGACGTACGCGACGTGCAAGGTATTGATCCAGTGAGTTTGCTGGCGCACGACAAAGTTGTTGTGACCGTCGCTGCGATCAAAAAAATCGAGGAGTTGTTGGCATGAACCGTGAGCGAATGTTTCAGGTGCTGATGGGGCCCCACATCTCAGAAAAGGCGGCAATTGTCGCTGATACGCACAATCAATATGTGTTCAAGGTGGCAGTGGATGCGAGCAAGCTCGAAATTCGAAAGTCCGTTGAGCAGCTCTTCAAGGTAAGTGTTGAAGACGTTCAAACCTTGAAGGTAAAGGGTAAGACCAAGCGAAATCGCTACGGGTACAGCACTAAGCCTACCTGGAAAAAAGCCTATGTGCGCCTTGCACAGGGTCAAGACATCGATTTCACAACGACCGACTAGTGCGGACTGGGTTAGAGGAATAGAAGAATGGCAGTAGCGAAGAGTAAGCCGACTTCCGCCGGTCGCAGGCACCAGGTTCGGGTAGTAGATCGCGAGCTACATAAAGGCGCTCCCTATGCGCCTTTACTTGAAAAGCAGTCGCGTAATGGTGGTCGGAACAACAACGGTCGCATTACCACGCGCCATGTTGGTGGCGGCCATAAGCAGCACTATCGCGTGGTGGATTTCAAGCGCAATAAAGATAGCATTCCGGCGAAAGTAGAGCGCATTGAATACGATCCAAATCGCACAGCGCACATTGCGCTTGTTTTGTATGCGGACGGTGAACGTCGCTACATTATTGCGCCTAAGGGTGTAGCTGCGGGCGACACCATTCAGTCAGGCTCCGCAGCACCGATCAAGGCGGGCAACTGCCTACCATTGCGCAACATTCCCGTGGGATCGGTTGTACACGCGGTCGAGCTAAAGCCAGGTAAAGGCGCGCAGCTGGCCAGATCCGCAGGTGCATCGGTTCAGCTGGCGGCTCGAGAAGGCCGCTACGCGACCATCCGTTTACGCTCCGGCGAAATGCGGAAGGTACTGGCGGATTGCCGCGCCACGCTGGGTGAAGTATCTAATTCGGAGCACAGCCTACGCAAACTTGGTAAGGCCGGAGCTGCGCGTTGGCGCGGTGTGCGTCCAACGGTACGAGGGGTTGCTATGAACCCCGTCGATCACCCACACGGTGGTGGTGAGGGTCGAACCTCTGGTGGCCGCCATCCGGTGAGCCCCTGGGGAACACCGACGAAGGGCTATAAGACACGGAAGAACAAGCGTACCGACGACTTAATTGTTCGTCGCCGTCGCAAGCGCTAATCGTCGCTACTGCTTAACAGACTGTTAACGACGTAGACGTTTAGCCAACGAGAGGAATTTAGAGTGCCGCGATCACTGAAAAAAGGACCTTTCATCGATTTACATCTGATGAAAAAGGTAGAAGCCGCAGTAGAGGCGAACGACCGACGACCCATAAAGACCTGGTCCCGTCGCTCGATGGTTTCTCCTGACATGGTGGGGCTCACGATCGCTATTCACAATGGGCGCCAGCATGTACCCGTGCTCATTACGGAAGACATGGTCGGTCACAAATTAGGTGAGTTTGCTGTGACCCGCACTTTCCGCGGTCACATTGTGGATAAGAAAGCGAAGCGATGATTCTGAGGCGGTGCTTGGTTGCCGGCCTCGGGGGTTAGAAAGGATTTGATGATGGAAGTTTCAGCACGACTCAAAGGCGCGCGAATCTCGGCTCAAAAGGCCCGATTGGTGGCTGATCAGGTTCGCGGAAAGCCGGTCGAGGAAGCGCTTTCCTTGCTCGATTTTAGTAACAAAAAAGCGGCGCACATCGTCAAGAAGGTTTTGAATTCGGCGATCGCAAACGCGGAAAACAACGAAGGTGCGGACGTAGATGAGCTGACCGTATCGACCGTTTTTGTGGATGAGGGGATGACTATGAAGCGAATCCGTCCCCGCGCCAAGGGTCGCGCTGATCGTATTTTCAAGCGCAGCTGTCATATCACCGTAAAAGTCGCCGACGGCGAGAGCTAAAGGTTAGGAGCCGACCATATGGGTCAGAAAGTACATCCAACGGGCATTCGTCTCGGCATCGTAAAAGACCACACTTCCGTGTGGTACGCCGACAGCAAAAACTATGCGAAGCAGCTCGTAACGGACTTGGAAGTACGCGAGTTTATCGAGAAGAAGCTCGATAACGCCTCCGTAAGTCGCGTCGTTATTGAGCGACCGGCTCAGACTGCACGGATCACTATTCATACCGCGCGTCCGGGAATTGTGATTGGTAAGAAGGGCGAAGACGTCGACAAGCTGCGCAAAGTGTTGACCAGCAAGATGGGTGTACCTGTACACATCAATATTGAAGAAATCCGCAAGCCGGATCTCGACGCTCGGCTGGTTGCGCAAAACGTCGCCCAGCAGCTGGAGCGTCGCGTGATGTTCCGGCGGGCGATGAAGCGCGTTGTTCAAAACGCAATGCGCCAGGGCGCCGAAGGCATCAAGGTGCAGGTGAGCGGTCGTCTAGGTGGTGCGGAAATCGCTCGAACCGAATGGTATCGAGAGGGCCGTGTTCCATTGCATACCTTACGCGCCGACATTGATTACGCGACGTATGAGGCAGAGACGACTTACGGCGTACTCGGTGTGAAGGTTTGGATCTTCAAGGGCGAGGTCTTCGGATCGGACGAAGATGATACGAGTAAAAAGGCGGTCGCTAGCTAAAGCGATAACACCAGAGAACGGAGCACGGTCAGAATCTGGCCGCAGTTAGGTCGGATGCGAACATCCGATATAGGCACGGGAATTAACAATGCTGCAACCGAAACGAACAAAATTTCGCAAGACGCAAAAAGGCCGTAACCGTGGTCTTGCGCATCGCGGAAGCAAAGTTAGCTTTGGTGAATACGGTTTAAAGGCCACCGGACGCGGAAGGATTACCGCTCGTCAGATCGAAGCCGCGCGACGCGCGATGACGCGACACATTAAGCGTGGCGGGAAGATTTGGATCCGTATTTTTCCCGACAAGCCGATCACTGGAAAGCCTCTTGAGGTTCGCCAGGGTAAAGGTAAGGGTAACGTGGAGTACTGGGTTGCTCAGATCCAGCCCGGCAAGATGTTGTATGAAGTACAGGGCGTTTCGGAAGAGTTGGCGCGTGAAGCATTTGCTCTCGCTGCGGC
>JBCCQO010000235.1:0-5751 GCA_039024595.1 Pseudomonadota bacterium
GATACTGTTCGTGGTTAGTCCTACATCGACACTACCGACGGGAGTTTGATTGAACAGAACGGGTACGCTGAAGTTATAGAGTGACTCACCGACATCACTCACGACGATCTGCTCTTGCCGAAAAACCTCTTCCGCTTCCGGTAAGGTCGGTCGGTCCTCGCCGATCAGCTCCGGATTGGTAGCGCTTCTTACCGTGCCCGTGTGATCAGCAACTACCAGATAGCTAAAGGTGTCCCGCGCAGCCGCATCCTGAACCAGTGCTTCAAGAGAGAGCCAATCTTCCCCAAGCACAGGGATCGCTGATTGAACGGAGATGAATTTAGTGAGCGCTATACCCGAATCGACGAGCTGCTGAGAGAGCATTGTTCGCTGCGCCCGAAGAATAAAATAGGACGAAGCCGCCATCGCCACGGCGACCACCACCGCCATAATGGCAGTCCACTTAAACTGGATGGGCAGGTAACCCGCCTTCTCCTCGTTGGCATCGCGCAGTGCGCCCAACTCACGTAGGACCGCAGTCTTTAGTTCTGTTCCCGATTGAAAACGTTTCTCCGGTTTCTTTTGCAGAAGCTTGTTGACGATCTTCTCAAAGCCTACCGGTGCGCTGGCCACCGTTTGCCGAATAGGGACCGGATCCTTTTGCACAATTTGCAAAATCAAGGTGGTCATTGAATCTGCATCGAAGGCTTTTCGCCCGGTGATCATCTCGTACATGATCACCCCAATCGCGAATAAATCGGAGCGTCCGTCCACCGGATCGCCCGTCGCCTGCTCCGGCGACATGTAGCGAGGCGTTCCCAACATCATCCCCGCTTGCGTGCTGTCGCTCACTTCCGATTGGACAACTCGGGCGATTCCAAAATCAGCGATTTTTACGACGCCGCTGTCCATATCCATGATCACGTTATCGGGCTTCATATCGCGGTGTACGATTTGCCGCTTGTGCGCGTAATCGAGCGCATCCGCCAGCTGCGCAACACACTCCAAGGTTTGCTCCGGTGTGAGCCGCTCGCTCCCCTGCAACAAATCGCCCAGGGTCGTACCGGTGAGGAGCTCCATCATGATATAAGGTGCGTCGTCGATCGTCCCGACATCGTAAATGGTCACGATATTCGGATGCGTGAGAGCGCCCGCGGCCCGACCTTCCTTTATAAATCGGCTTTTGTACTCGTCCGACTCACAGTGCTCTTCTTTCAGGATCTTTATAGCTACTGATCGACTGATTTCCGGGTCGAAGGCTTTGTAGACATGTGCCATGCCCCCCTCGCCAATCAACTCGACAATTTCATAGCGTCCTAATTTTCGTCCAACGAAGTCCATACTCTTACGCCTAGCGTTAGCCTAACCCCATATCGTCACAGCGATTAGCGCCACCACAAGTAGTGGTAGCCAAATATATCTTAGGTATCCTGCTTTACGCGGTACAGCGAGTGAACTAGGTTCACCAAGATCCTGCGTCACTTCTAAATCGGCTCCAGGCTTAGCAACGGCTGGTTTATACAAAGGGCCACCCACGACAACAATCGTAAGGTTGTCACTGCCACCTTGGGCTAAAGCTGAATCGAGAAGCGACTGAACTTGCTTCTCTGGGTTCTGGTTACTTTGCAGTTCCCGCAAAATCATACTATCGCTCAACTCATCGGTTAGGCCGTCGGTACAAAGAAGGAGTTGTTGCCCTTCAGCGAGTGTTCCAGTGAGCGTGCTGGCCTGACTTTGATTGAGATCAGAAACACCGAGGGAGCGGCTAAGTGCGTGCCTTTGTGGATGACCCGCAACTTTGTCGGGGGTAATAACGCCACGATCGAGCAGCTCATTGACGGCGCTGTGGTCTTTTGTGAGTTGCGTTAGCTTGCCATCGAAGAGGTAAGCTCGACTGTCTCCGACCCACGCGATTTCATAACGGGATTCATTGAGCTGAAGCGCGACCACGGTGGTGCCCATATTGCTTTCTGCATTACGAGCCCGGATTTCCGCCAGCACCTCCTTATGGGCGTGGGCAATCGAGTCGCTTAGGGTGAGGCCAGCGCTAACCTGATCGACAATGACCTCGCAGGCAATTTTGGAGGCGACCTCACCATTGCTATGGCCTCCCACACCATCCGCAACCACCCAAAGACCCATCGTCGGTTCGACGGCGAAGTTGTCCTCGTTTTTACCGCGCTTCAGACCTTGATGTGTTTTCGCCGCGTAGGGAATCATGAGAGACGTGTGTGCTGGTCGTCGCGTTGCTGTAATGCAGATAGAGTCTAGCTCAACTCAGTGATCACACGCACCTAGTTATCAGGGTGCGTTGGTCGCGAGTTTGAAGCGCAAACGATTATTGTAATCACCCCTTTTTGAGAACTCTTAAGACTGGTTTTTGTTAGGTTTTACCCTGTTCCGAAATATTCACCTGCTCCCGCTCGATGACCTCCGGTTGCTCCGGAATCTCCGCCGCCCGAGTATTCGCAATCGCCATGGTGATCAGACCGGTCGGTACCGCGAATACGCCCAGACCCACCATCAGAATAAAGAAGGTAAAAACCTTTCCGCCTACGGTCACCGGATACACGTCTCCATAGCCGACGGTCGTTAGCGTAGCGAGCGCCCACCAAAAGGAATGAAATACCGAAGCAAAAGTGTCCGGTTGGGCGTTTCGTTCAAAGAAGTAGATTCCAACGGCCGCAAGATATAGAACGAATAGCGCACCAAAGCCGAAAACAGCCAGATCCACTCGCACGAGCTTGAAGGCCCGGCCGATACGACGAGCAGCGTCCGCATAACGAACCAGCTTAAAAAGTCGGAATACGCGAAAGAGCCAAAACACCCGAAGGCTGCGTAGGTCGATCGCGAACTGCAGGTAGAACGGAAGAATGACTATCAAATCGATGATGCCATCAAAGCTGGTTATAAACTTCCAACGACGCTCTGCGACGTATAGCCGTAGAAGATACTCTGCGGTAAAAATCATAATCACGAAGACTTCAAACTGGCGCAGCACTCTGCGCCAGAAAGGAGCCAGGTCTGGCAGGGTTTCAACCGTAAAGGCCGCGACCGACAATACGATGAGCACTTGAATCAGCAGCTGAAAATAACGGCCCCAGCGGCTCTCATTGGAGTAAAGCAAGCGAGAGATTCGCTTTTTAAGGCTGGTACCGAAACCGCCTTCGACTTCGTTCATTGCTCTGTTACGGAGCGGCCAGTGCGGCGCTTGTAGCTGGGTATGGAGTATGAAACGGGGTACACGGAGCTATAGCCCTGGGCTGGCATGCGATCACTTGCTAGTTGAGCCCCATGCCGATAACAAGTCCTACTGCTATCCCAAGACCGATAAAAATTGCAGCGACAACAAGGCCAACCGCTCGATTGTCCTTACCAAGCTCCTCATTGATGTCTAGTGGATTCACCACATCGAAAATCCAATACCCAAGCATCATAAACACCAACGTAAGCGCGGTACCCAAGCCTGCATACAAAAAGTTTTGGCCCACTATCGTCCAATCGATCATTTAATTGCTTCCCGTATTTCAAATATTCGTTCGACGTAGGTGATGGTTTCTTCGGAGCGACGCCCGGTCACATGCGGCAGTGCTTCCTCCATCGACGCCCATTGGCGAGGGTTGAGTCCCCGGTTAATGGCTTGTCGCTGAGCCTTTCGCAAATTTACCCGGCCGGCATTGTAAGAGCCGTACATAAACTTGAGCCGCTCTTCGAGCCCCCGCCCCTTCTGCCAATAGTCGAACTGATATTTGTTGTACCAAATACCCGCCGCTATATTCCAGCGGGGGTCATCGAGGGAGCCTTCAATGAGCCCGGTCTTCTCCGTGACTTCAGTAAAGGTATTGGGCATCAATTGCATGATGCCTCGCGCGCCTACATGAGAGGTCGCCGAGGGGTTCAGATTTGATTCAGCAATGCCCTGCGCCTTGAAGTAATGCCAATCGAAACCAACGCCAAAAAAACGCTTGGAGTACTTCCTAAAATACGCATCGTAGTCTTTATGATCTCGATACTTTTCAAAACCCTGGCCGAAGCTTTGAGTCGTCACCGCGACATTAGCAACAAAACACAGGAACAGCGCAAGAACGCGAGTACCGAGTGCGGTCGAAAGAGAGCAATGATTCATTAGAAACGGGCAGCGTCTGTTCT
The DNA here is from genome assembly GCA_039024595.1 of Pseudomonadota bacterium. Classification (GTDB taxonomy): domain Bacteria; phylum Pseudomonadota; class Gammaproteobacteria; order Pseudomonadales; family Halieaceae; genus Congregibacter. The sequence continues at coordinate 4,129 of JBCCQO010000235.1, forward strand.
TCAAAAACATAGCTAAACCAATAGGAATTCGTCGAATACTCTGTTTTGCATTTGCCGATTGTAAGACACACCGGCACTGTGTGGCACTGTCGAAAAACTACTTTCGCGAAGCCAATGTAAACGACACAAATTTGCAAACGCCATCTATAAGACCGGCTTGATCGAAGCCAACACAGGTCGGTCCCGCGCAGACAACATCTTCCTGCTATGACCAGCTAGCGTGCGTCGCTTGTGGATGATTGACCCAAATCATCCATTTCAATCGCAAGGAGACTCTGACGAGCTGCCGCAACGTTTGGATTCAACGCTATTGCTCTGTCCCAATCCGCTTCCGCTGCTTCGCTGGCGCCCAGCTTCGCCAAGGCTGTACCACGAAACATTAACCCGGGCACATAATCTGGATTGATCTCTAGAGCGCGATTAAGCAGTTCCAGCGCTTTTTGAACATCGCCACCCTGACTCTCCTTAGCGAAGAGTGGTCGCCGAGACATACTCACCCAGGCCGCGGTGTTTTCCTGATCGAGTTCGACAGCCCGATCAAGGGATTTTTCTAATTTGGGTTGCAGTTTCATTCCACGGAATTTGGTGCGGATCATCGTGGCGTATAGATCAGCCTCCAAACGATAGCGTTCCGAGACAGGCTCCGCACTGTCTAACGCAGCTATCCCTGCCTTAGCAAGCCGGTCAATCTCCTTGCCAAGTCCCCGACGCAAGGTTTTATCGTCCTTGACCCGCTCATACTCCCCTCTTTTGAGCTCGGCCAAGAGCAAGCTCGCGTCGGCGAACAATAGCGGATCGGTACCAGCATCGATAAGCGCCAGCGCAGCGTCCGCTTGCTCGACATCAAGCTCAAAGCGGGCCGTCTCAAGCCGCTTCTGCACTGCGGACAAATCCGGCGTGTCTGAGAAAGCCTCGGCGCTCACTAGCAGGAGTACGAAGCTGGCGTAAAAACTAACTCGGAACATTTGCTGCTCTCCTCGCACTGAGCGCAATCGTCGCGGGTAAGAACAACAAGTTTGCCACGAGCGCAGCTAAAACCGCACTGCCAGACAGTAAACCGAGATGACTAATGGGTGAAAAAGCTGATGGGATCAACGCATAGAACCCAATACACGCCGTAATGGTGCTGATCGTGATACCGGGGCCTACAAGCAAAATTGTGGCTTCAGCGGCTTCTACCGGCGCGTCGCCGGCCACACGCTGCTGACGGTAGCGGTTTAAGAAATGGACCGTATTGTCTACTGCTATTCCAAGCGAAATGCTGGCAACCATAACCGTCGCAGTATTCAAGGGAATAAGAAGCCAAGCCATCAGGCTAAACATCACCAACATCGGCATCAGGTTGGGCAAGATGCTCATCAAGAGCAGGCTAGGCGATCGCAAGCCCACGGCTATCGCGGTAAAAATGAGTAAGAATGCCAGTCCATAGCTGGTGAGTTGAGTCGTCAACATACCTTCGGCGATGGCTTTCATCTGCTCCGCAAAACCCGTTACGTGCGCGCGCAGGGGAGCTGGCAGCCGCTCAGTCAGGGACTGCACATCGCGAATCAAGGTTGTCGGTGTTTCTCCCTCTTCCAAATTCGCCAGTACGGATACGCGAAGACGCTCGTCGTCGGCGCTAAC
>JBCCQO010000236.1:0-5749 GCA_039024595.1 Pseudomonadota bacterium
CGGCAGGTGCCACAATCGTGAAATTGCTGAAACATCACACTTAGTAAAGCTGGATGCGTAGAGCTCGAAAAATAGAACAATCGATGGATCAATCGGCATTGGGCATCTTACTTTTGATCAGGGCCTAATGATGTAGTCTTTCGCAACACGGCTTCGTCTGCAATGGGTCGAATTGAGACGGTCGGCCCGTGGCCTACGATCGTCCGCTTTCCAGAGACGCATCAGGTGCTGTATGCCGCGCCGAGTCCAGACCAATACAAATAGCTTCGCGGCCGGATATCAGGCGCCACACCGACCGATAATGCTCGTCGCTTGGAATTCGACTAGTGCAGGGTGCGGTCCGCTCGCATAGCGTCGCTGAGCGGTGTGTCTTGAGTGAGTTCCTGCTCTTCCACATAATGACGAAGTCGTCCGACAACGCTTGTCATCACGTCGATGGTCTGACTGATTTGATCGAGCGCCATCAGGATCGTTTCGTTATCGTTTTGCACGATCTCTTCATCCTTGCCACTGTCGTTCGTATCGTCGTCCATGCTCATGCCTGGGTTTCTGGCCTCGAGAGTGGTCCATCCGCGCGGGTAGCGACCCGGCAGCCGGGGTCATAGCTTGAAAAGTTTTGGGGGGTCGTATCTCGTCCGAAGGGCATCGGATCCTGCGTGACTAGCGGCTGAGAGTAATTACTTACTATCAATGCACTTTTTTCTGGTATCGAGACCTGACCGTATGTTGCTTGTGTGTCCAACGGCGCCCCACATAGGTACCGTTTAGCTATCTAAGATCCAGTAAGCTCTGGGCCTTTTACGCACCCTTACGGGCTCTTCGCTCTATTGCGCTCTTGATGAGAACGCTTTCTCTAACTGAATTCAGTGTCTGTATGGTGATTCTGGTGCTTATTATTCGAAAACCCTAGATGTAGGTGTGTTTCACAAGACAAGCTACAAGATAATGCGCCAGGGCCCACAAAGCAAGCAGATATTTTTCGGCTGGCGCACATGGGCAAGAAGAGGAGCAAAAAAAAGAAGGTATTGATGTAAGTGAATGCTCACTTATGCTCAAAAAGCCTCTATCTCAACAATAGCTAGGATGCATCAGACCATGACACCGGTGTTGACGATTCCTATTGGATCCAAGCTACACGTGTCGAATAAGCTTTGCCTAGAGTTCGGGCTACCAGCTCTGTATTAGGCCGTTAAAAGGACTTCAAGCAAGGCTTTTTGAGCGTGCAAGCGATTTTCCGCTTCATCCCAGATAACGCTATTGGGTGAGTCCATTAGCTCTGCGGAAATTTCCTCGCCTCGGTGTGCGGGCAGACAGTGCATGTACAACGCATCCGATCGTGCTAGGGCTAATACGTCGCTGTTGAGTTGGTAACCCGCAAACGCTACTTCTCGCTGCTTCGCTTCTGCTTCATCTCCCATAGATGCCCAGACGTCCGTGACCAAGAGGTCCGCATCTCGCGCCGCATCTTCGATGTTGGTAGTCACAAGAACTCGTTGCTGGTTGGCCTGAATGAGATCTTCACGCGGCTCAAAGCCCTTTGGGCAAGCGACTCTCAGTTCAAAGTCGAACTGACGCGCGGCGTTGATATAGGAATTGCACATGTTATTGCCGTCCCCAAGCCAACAGACAGTCTTGCCTTGAATAGAATCACGGTGTTCAAAGTAGGTCTGCATGTCGGCAAGCAGCTGACAAGGATGGAAGTCATCGGTTAGCGCGTTGATAACGGGCACCGATGAATGCTCTGCAAACTGTTCTACGATGTCGTGACCGAAGGTGCGAATCATCACCGCATCAACCATTGAAGAAATGACTCGAGCCGAGTCTTCGATGGGTTCACCGCGACCCAACTGCGTATCACGGTCGGAAAGAAACATCGCGGAGCCACCCATTTGCGCCATACCCGCTTCGAAGGAAACTCGCGTCCGGGTGGAAGACTTAGCGAAAATCATCGCCAGGACGCGTCCGGGGAACTGCGGCGAGTCACCGCCGTTGCGAAGCTGTCCCTTGAGTTCACTCGCGCGATTAATAAGCGCCTTCAACTCAGCACTGGAGAAGTCTAGCAGCGTTAAAAAGTGCCTCACCCCTAGGCCGCTCCCTGCAACGGTGAAGATTCTTCCAACCAAGTGTTGACTGTTTTTGCTAGCCGTTCGCCAAGCTCTTGAGCTTGCTCTTGCTCCATCACTAATGGTGGCAACAGTCGGATCGTGTTGCCGGCGGTTACGTTGATCAGAATGCCTTCCTGAAGTGCTCGCTTTGCCAGCTCTCCACAAGCCGATTGAAGTTCTATACCGATCATCAGGCCAGCTTGTCGTAATTCTTTAATGAAAGAACCGTGCTTGAACGAGCTTTGAAAGCTTTCTAGAACACTGTGCGCGAGTATGGGCGCTCTTTCGCTCATCGAGCTTTTGCTGATTACGTCCATCACTGCGGACGCGGCGGCGCACGCAAGCGGGTTGCCTCCGTAGGTCGATCCATGATGACCGGGCGCAAAGAGTTCTGCCGCTTGCCCTTGGGCAAGACAGGCTCCTATCGGGACACCATTACCTAGAGCTTTCGCTGTGGTCACAATATCTGGTTTAAAACCAAGCTGTTGATAGTAAAAGTAGCTACCGGTTCGCCCATTGCCAGATTGAATCTCGTCAAAGATCAGGAGCCAGTTTTGCTTACGGCAGAGTTCCTTTAGCGCTGCCAGGTATTCGCGATCTAGCGGATGGATGCCGCCCTCGCCCTGTACCGGCTCGAGCATTACCGCCACAACACCGGTGTTGCTCGTAGCAATGGTTTCAATGGCTTCCAAATCGTTGCGAGGTGCCCGAACGAATCCGCTCACAAGGGGTTCGAAACCCGCTTGAATCTTTCGGTTCCCCGTAGCCGATAAGGTCGCGAGCGTGCGCCCATGGAACGCGTGTTCAAGAACAATGATTTGGGGTTGCTCAACGCCCAAGCGCTGACCATGAAGTCGTGCTAGCTTGATCGCCGCTTCGTTTGCTTCGGCGCCGGAATTACAGAAAAACACCCGGTCCATCTCGGCTAGGGTGGTGAGTTGATCTGCGGCGCGCTCTTGCGAGTCTATGCGGAACAAATTCGAGCAATGCACTAAGGAGGAAGCCTGCTCGCTGATCGCCGCGCTCACCGCGGGATGAGCGTGGCCCAGGTTCGTCACAGCGATCCCGGATACGCCATCCAGGTATGCCTTTCCTCCATCATCATAGAGTAGGGCGCCCTTTCCGTGCGTAAACGTCACCGGTAATCGTGCGTAGGTGTTCATTAATGTAGACATCGATTCATTCTCTCGTTACCCGTTGTTCCGAACCCCCAGCCCGTAGAGCAGATACCCAACAGAGCAGATAAATAGTCCGCAGAAAAAAGCGGTCCATCGTCGATCTTTCGAACCGAACAGGTTTTAGGGAAGAGGACGTGAAAACAAAAAAGCAGCGCAAAGCGCTGCCATCCGCCGAATATAGCCAGTTACCTGCTTGCTGACAATTTCTTTAATTCGCGATGTTAGCGTGAGGCGCTCAAAAAGCAGTACACTTCACGCCTCACTTTTGCCCTGCAATCGCGTCTGGAGATGCTTATGGACGTCATGGACCAAATTAAAGAACAGGTGGAGGAGAATCGCGTTCTGCTCTACATGAAAGGATCGCCGAACGCGCCTCAATGCGGCTTTTCCGCCCGCGTCGTACAGGCGCTTATGGCCTGCGGGCAGCGCTTTGCTTACGTTGATGTTCTTAGCAATCCAGATATCAGGGCCAACTTACCAACTTATGCCAACTGGCCTACGTTCCCCCAGCTCTGGGTGAACGGCGAACTGATTGGCGGTTGTGACATCGTGACCGAAATGCATGAGAACGACGAATTAGAACCCCTGATTCGCGAGGCACAAGAAGCCGCCTGAAGCGCTGTTGCCAGCTCCAACGCGGTAGGACCGTCCACACTCGCTCTCCCGCCGGTAAGTGAAAATTCGAATCACAGTTGGAGCTGCGGGATTCAGTGTTTGAGTGACCTGCCGAACAGTCGTGCCAAAAACAATGCGCAAAAAACAATGCGCAAAAAACAGTGAGCAATAAAAAGGGGCTTTTTGGCCCCTTTCATGATCTCTTTAGCTTCTAGTTATCTTTTCTGATTCTTTTCTGTCTCGTCATTCGATTTTATCTGTTTCGAGAACCCGCCCCCTGGCTGGCGTTCTGCCGATGACCCCCAGATAGTTTTTACTTTCCTTGTCGCCGTCGAATCGAAGTTCGCTAGGCTGCTGGCTTGACCGAGCCGGCTGCGGTTTGGTGGTAGTTGTGAATCCCCAGACGCTCTATCAGGCTCAGTTGGGTCTCCAGCCAATCCATATGTTCCTCTTCCGCTTCCAAAATGCTGACTAGAAGGTCTTTGGAGACATAGTCGTGTACTGACTCGCAGTACTCGATCGCGTTTTTTAGGTCTTCATGCGCTGTGCGTTCCACGTTCAGATCGCTTTCAAGCATCTCCTGCGTGTGCTCTCCAATCATCAACTTTCCGAGATCTTGAAGATTGGGTAAGCCTTCTAAAAACAGAATACGTTCGACCAGTTGATCTGCGTGTTTCATTTCATCGATCGACTCGTGGTACTCGTGGTCAGCAAGCTCCGCTAGTCCCCAATCCTTGTACATTTTCGCATGCAAAAAGTACTGATTGATCGCGACGAGTTCGTTTCCGAGAATACGATTGAGGTGTTCGATGACCTTGGGGTCGCCCTTCATGGGTAGTTTTCTCCGTGACTGCTTTAATTCAAATTTGTTCGAACGACTGATGCTGAGACATGGTCGTTTTCTAGGAGACCAATTCTAGGCAATTGCTACCCTAATTGCCACCTAAGTTGTTGAAAATACAAATGAAAATGATTCTTCTTGAGTGATTGAGGGTAGCTCTCGATAGGGCCAGCGGAAGCGCTGCTGCTCCTAGCTCTGATCGGTGTTAAAGCCGTATTGGTGGGTAGGGTGTAGAGGGTGTTAGAGGTAGTGGAAGGATGAGCTAACGCCTGCCGTAGAGGCGCTAGCCAATAGGTCTAAGTTATCTAAGCTAGAAGAAAGACCTAAGCGGCTGAGTAAAACAACGAATTTGCGAAAGCGGGTACTGGGCTGCCTAACGTTCGATCGGTAATAGTGCTGTTGCTTTCAGCTAGCTTGATCTCATTGAGAATGTCTCGGGCATGGTCTAAACAGCCGCCGCACTGAGCGGCAACGCCCAGCTTTCGCTTGAGTTGGCGCAGGCTATTATCACCAGACTGTACTGCGGCCCGAATCTGGCTGTCGGTGACACCGCTACAAAGACAGACGTACATGAATACTCAGAGCAAATAACTCGCTGTTCCGATGGGTGCTGAAGGTATTGAAAGTGAGAATGCTTGTCAAATTCATTGGCGTCTTCTGTTTCATGCATTGACTCCGCTTAGGAGCAATCCGTTAACGGTTGTCAGGAGATCTTCGCCCCAGCGCGAGTCGTGCATCGCTTCGGTATACTTGTGGTTTGCGACTAAAGAAGAAGTAACGGGCTTAGCGCTATGAACGCGGTGACCACAGCGGAAATTCACGAACAGCTCCGAGCAATGGCGGTGGCGGCAAAAGATGCCTCCCGTTTACTGGCTGCATCTTCTGTTCAGCAGCGGAACAGTGCGCTTAATGCTACAGCGGAGTTTTTAAACGAAACTCGTGGCAGTCTCCTAGCAGCGAATCAGGAGGATCTTGCCCGCGCCAAAGAAAACCAGCTTGACGATGCCTTA
>JBCCQO010000237.1:0-5733 GCA_039024595.1 Pseudomonadota bacterium
CTTACGGCGAGAATGTGTACGAAAATCGAGTCCTTTGCTTCCAGCGCGTTTGAGTTGTGAGCTGCCACGGATAATTGCGGAATGATCCATGTTGTCATAGGAACCCGAGCGCAGCTCATCAAGATGGTTCCGATAATGAGAGCGCTTGCGAGTCGTGGAGTTGACTACAACTTTGTTTTTCTGAGCCAACACGTTTCCACCGTCGGCGAGATACTTGATCAATTCGGACTGAAGCGGCCCGACTACATCATCGCTCAACGTCCTAGCGATGTTGTCACTGCGCTGCAAATGATTGGATGGAGCTTGCGTGCCTTAGGGGTGGGATTCCTCAGACGCAGGGAAATCTTTCGCGGTGACAAAACCGGGTGTGTGCTCGTACATGGGGACGCACCGCCGGTCCTTCTTGGCGCTTTGATTGCGAAGCTGCAGGGGTTGAAGGTGGCCCAGGTGGAAGCCGGTTTGCGTAGCCACGACTTTCTACGTCCATTCCCAGAGGAAATTATTCGATACGCGGTAGGCCGTGCTGGGCTCATTGATATGCATTTTTGCCAGGATCATACGGCTCTAGACGCCGCGCGACACTATCCAGGTACCGCGTTTCAGACCCACGGGAATACCATTGTTGATACCGTCAAACTGGTATTGAAGGAGGCGCCACCGCTTGATGAACAGCCGGGCTTTGCACTGGTATCTCTCCATCGCTTTGAGCTCCTAAGAAGCCGTGCCCGCCTTCAATGGGTAACCGAGTTTCTACTGGATTTAGCGGAACGCAAACGAGTAATTTTTATTCTCCATCCGCCGACGGAAACCGCTTTGAAACGAGACAAACTATTCGAAAAGCTCTCACAGCATGGCAATCTCACCTTGAGTAAAAGGAAGCCGTTTATCGAGTTTCAACAGTTGCTCGCAGCGGCCGACTTCGTCATCAGCGACGGCGGTAGTAATCAAGAAGAATGCGCTTTCCTGGGAATACCCTGCCTTCTTTTACGTGAATGTTCGGAGCGTGAGGATGGCCTCGATGGCAACATCGTGCTCAGTCGATTCTCTGATAAGGAAATTGCGAAGTTCCTCGAAAATCCAGAGCGATACCGAACTCCTCGGAAGGAGAACAATCACTCCCCTACAGCAATTATCTTGAATGAGCTAGGCAATCGGGGTTTAGTCGATCTCTAGCGAGACCGTGCTACCGATGTACTCTGTTTTCGTTAATCCCCTAGTCTACGGTCACTTCCCGGATCGGTTTTCCTTTCGGATGGCGAAGTGTCCCAGTTAGAACTCTCTACTGCGATTTCGCAAAGTGCTGTCGTTGCGGCGTCGAGGCTGTACTACTTAGCTATCCGCGCGTGCTTTTTGTTTTTCTTTGTCCGCTTTCTTGGCCTTGAGAACTATGGCAGCTTCAACTACGCGCAAAGCTGGTACATCTTGCTTATGCCGTTTGCCCTATTAGGTACAAACGAATTAATCATTTCTCAAATCCCCCTTAGTTCAGAGCCCGAGCGCGAGCGCTTCCTAGCCACCTCTCTCGCTCTGCGCTTTGTGAGCAGCACAGTAACAACACTCCTGATTGTCGCTTTCGCACTTAGCGTGGAGACAGATCTCGTGCTGCAGCAGTTGATGCTGATCTTTGCCCCCGCTGCGCTCATTAGAGGTTGTATCGGCTGGTTCTCCGCTGTCTTCGTTGCTCAAGGTTTGGTCTTGCGGTGGACCAGTTTTTCCACGTTTTTCGTCACTGTGGATGTCGTAGCCGTTCTACTTGCAGCCGGCAACGGTGCTAGCTTGCTGGGGCTGGCGCTGCTCCAGCTCTTTCTATGGCTAGTCAAGTTGCTCTCCTGCTGGCTCTACGCGGGTCGTCATGGACTCTTGATTGGGTTTGACTGGTCTTGTCTATTCCGTTGGGACAAAGCTCTGGCGGTGCGGTTCGTCCTTGGTGGCTGGCCTCTCGCACTAGGTAATTTTCTGCTTCTATCGCTTGCCATAGGACTGTTGATTCCCTATCGACTTGCCGCCTCCGATTTGACGAGCCTCGGTGTGGCCGCCCTGGTTCTTCAGGTGCTCATGCTGATACAGGAGCCGCTTACACGCACGTTTAACGCTTTGCTCCCCGCTCTTCGGCACCAGGGGAATACGAACCCCTCAAGGGATAATCGTTTTGAAACCCAGCTAAGTATGTTCGCCATTCTCACCGGATGCGTCCTAGTGATCGTAGCCCATCAGCTAAGTCTGTATCTGGCAAATACCTCTCAACTCCCCCAATTCCGCCCTGCGCTACTGTTACTGTCGGAGTATGCCTGGGTGCTGGTACCCATCATGCTTTTCCATGCGCTACGGCCTTTGGTGATTGTGGACGGTCGGTACTGGGGTTATCTGCTGAGCATCTTCGCTGGGTTTGTAAGTGCTTTGAGCTTATTGACTGGCTATGCCTACCTTGGCGCGTTAAACCCAGAGCGCCTGCTGCTTGCACTAGGAATCGGGTTTACCGTTCTGTCGCTTCTAGCGCTCAGTAATTTATTGTTTAGCGGTAAGGATTGGTTTCGCGGAAGCTCAAGGCTGGTACTTTTAGTGGGAGTTTCGGTTTCAGCGCTGATTTGCCTTAGCCAGGTTGGGCAGTTCCCAGGATACCTTCAAGCTCTAGGATTGTTTTTTGCGACGTGTGGCAGCGGATTCTTCCTTTTGCGCTTGAAGGTGACCCACGCCCGATCGTGATGCGACTAGCGATCAAAGATCGGCGTCACCACATCGCTCATTGCGCTTGCCATCCGTTCTCGAATCAGCGTGGCAATCGAGCTATAGAGCCGACGCACTGGACTGTTTTGCCGATACACGAGTGCATGCTCTCGGTAGATAGCCGCCCCCTGGATATGAATCACATCGAGTTCTTCCGGCCGATGAATTTCCGAACGAATGTAAAGCGCCGGTAGAAACGCTACCCCCATTCCCATCACGACCATTTGTCTCAACGTATCGAGACTAGTGCCCTCATAGTCGCGATTTAGTTTTGCGCCAGTACGTTCGCAGATGCGCTGTACCTCTTGGTGCAACTGATGTCGTTCGTCGAGGCCCATGATACTCATTCCGGACAGCTGTTCTTCACGCAATTTGCCGTCTCGTGCCAGGCCTGCCTCTTTTGGTGCGACAAGCATGAGTGGTTCACGAAACAATACGTCCACCGCCAAATTGTCTCCGCGAAGCGGCAAAGGAAGTAAAGCAAGGTCGTAGCGCCCATCGAGTACCCCACGTTCGAGCTGACTCGGTGGCTCTTCCCTTACATAGAGTTTTAACCGATCAAACCGCTCGTGAATGCTCGGAACGATGTTGGGGAGAAGGTAGGGGCCAAGCGTAGGAGGTACGCCCAGGCGGTGGGTCGTCGCGGCCGTATCGGACAGAGTGTTGGCAAGCGCTTCTAGCTCTCGCCACTGGGAAATGAGCTGTGAAGCAACGGGCAGCAATTGACGCCCCGCAGGTGTGAGTTGAGTCACTCGTCTGCTCCGCTCCAACAAGGTGACGCCTAGGCTTTTTTCCAAGGTGGCGAGCTGTGTCGATAGAGTGGGTTGCGCTATACCTAGCCTATCCGCAGCACTTCGAATCGACTGAGTTTCCGCAACTGCTTGAAAGTATTGAATTTGTTTGAGTGTCGCCACAGCCCTGGCTGCCCTGGGGTATATAGGTAAAAACTATAACAAAAAAGCATTGGCGCTGTTTCTACTTTTAATCTCAACGTCCATAGTGCAAAGGGTGGCGCTTCTCCGGGCGATCCTGCCGTCTTTTTTTCTGTTTCTGTCGCTCTATTAGCAGTCACCTAGCTTATCCGTGGTGGTATCGCGCTCGGCCGCTGAAAGGACAGATCGAGGAACATGAGAGATTTATTCAAGTTTGATTTGAGCCATTTACGTGGCGACATATACGGCGGTCTGACCGCAGGTGTGGTTGCGATACCGCTTGCCCTAGCCTTCGGTGTGGCCTCTGGTTTGGGTCCGATGGCTGGAATGTACGGTGCCATTTTTGTTGGATTCTTCGCGGCGCTCTTTGGCGGTACGCCCACCAACGTCTCTGGTCCCACTGGACCGATGGTTGTGGTCTTGGCGGGTTTGTTCGCCAGCCTTTCTGGTGATGTAAGCCTGATCCTGACCGCTGTGGTGCTGGCTGGTCTGTTTCAACTCGCTTTTGGGCTTTTCGGTGTTGGCCAGTACATTCGGCTGGTGCCTTACCCGGTGGTATCCGGATTTATGAGTGGAATCGGGATCATAATTATCATCCTGCAATTCGATGCTTTTTTTGGTCACGAATCGCCCTCCGGTACGCTCTCTCATTTGGCCTACATCCCCACGGCTTTATCGGACATCAACTTCTCCGCACTCGTCGTTGGAGTGTTAACCCTGACGGTTGCCTACAAGTGGCCCACAAAATGGGGCACCTATGTTCCCGGTGCATTAGCGGCGCTGATCATCGGTACCTTATTGAGTCTGGTCATGCCAGCCATGCCGATTCTGGGCGAGATTCCATCGGGGATTCCGACATTCCGAATGCCTGTGTTTGAACAATCAGCGATGATGCTGGTTGTCGAAGCGGCCTTCATCCTAGCGGTCCTTGGGTCGATCGATAGTCTGCTGACCTCACTGGTGGCGGACAACATGACCCGAACTCGACACGACTCCAACAAAGAACTCGTCGGCCAGGGTATCGGGAATGCGGTTGCGGGTTTGTTCGGTGGAATTGCCGGCGCGGGCGCGACGATGCGTACGGTGATTAATATCCGCTCCGGGGGTGTTACCCGCTTAAGTGGAATGATTCATTCGCTGGTGCTGATGGCGATCGTATTGGGTGTTGGGTCTGTGGCCTCGGTGATTCCTCACGCTGCGCTTGCAGGCGTGCTTGTAAAAGTCGGCATGGACATAATCGATTTCAGCTATCTCAAGCGAGCCCACCGCGGACCGCGTTGGGACCTGCTGCTCATGGCATTGGTACTCAGCCTCACGGTCTTTGTTGACTTGATCACGGCCGTGGGCGCCGGGGTTGTTCTGGCAGCTATCGCCTACGTCAAACAGGTTGCCAAGATCCAACTCGAAGAGCTCGCATCACTACCGCAAACTGCGGCGTCTCCGGAAGAGAAAGCAATGCTCGAAACGCTTGGGAGTCAAGTCACTATCTTTGAATTCGGCGGGCCCCTGAGTTTTGGTGCAGCAGCGGATGTCGGGCACCACGTTCGAGAGCGCTATAAAGAGGTCACGCGATCAATCATTCTCGATTTCAATCGAGTGCCTTTCCTGGATGTCTCTGCCGCCCGAGCGGTCGAAACGATCGCCGGCGATGCTGCGAAGGCTGGTAAACAGGTGCTAATTTGCGGTATGGCTGAGGACGTGAAAAGTACGCTCGTGAACTTGGGCGCTGATGAGGCAATCTCGAGCGATAACTACTATGCGGATCGCATGCAGGCGCTTAAATCGCTGATTAATCAATCCAAAAGCGATCAATCGGCGCCTCAAGCTGGCGGCTTTAGTGCCGCGACCGCGAGCGTTTGAGTCGGTAGCGTTAGCCCTGTGTAAGCCCCGTGTGAGTCCCGCTATCGCCCGAGGATAGCTCCGTGATAAACCGGAACCAGTTGGCCGCGTGGTCGCCACTACCAAGAGATCAAGAGCTGAGTGCCGTGAGCGTCCTGGCGGACCGTTCCGGATGTTTGAGCCCCTGCCTACAAAGGCTACATTCGCCTAGCCAAGTCCTTGCCATGGCCGTTCACCC
>JBCCQO010000238.1:0-5714 GCA_039024595.1 Pseudomonadota bacterium
CATCTCGTAAAAGTCAGGGTGCATAGGACCAGTCTTGAACGTGCTTTTCAACACCTCAGATGGGTAAAAAAGGGAAACTGTTTACCGGTGCACAGACGAAGCATTTTCAGAACAAGACTTTACGTGATCGACTTCACAAACAGTCTCAAGAAAATATTTTTCTGGAGCAACGAAGAATAGCGCTTCTCAACGACGGTTGCTTTTCCTGGAAAGAGAAAAGGCGCCTCGCGGCGCCTTTGTCTGTACTCGTAGCTTGAAGCTGCTAATGAGTTTGCGGCTCATCGCCTCCCTCAGCCGCTTGCGCTTGCTGAGCCTGTTGCGCTTGCTGAGCGAGCGCTTGCTCAAAGAGCGCTTCAAAATTAACCGGTGACAGCATCAACGGAGGAAAGCCGCCTTTCACTGCCAGCGAGTCAATGTTCTCTCGGGCGTAGGGGAAAAGAATGTTTGGCGCAGCGGTACCCAAGGCGCGTCGCAACTGGTCGTCAGCGAAGCCCTTGATCAGGAATACACCCGCCTGCTCCACCTCAATCAAAAACGCGGTTTCCTCGTCCTGCGACGCGGTGATGGTGATTTTCAGGACCACTTCAAAGTTGCCGGCTTCGTCAATCTTATTACTCCGTGTATTGAGATCGACATTAACCTTTGGTGACCACTGCTTCGTGAAGACGTTAGGTGACGCAGGGGACTCGAAAGAAACGTCCTTTGTGTAAATTCGCTGAAGAGCGAATTGCGCCTGCTGCGCGTCCTGTGTGGCGCCGGCTGCTACTTGTTCGTCGGCCATGAGTGTTTACTCCTAGACTTAGTCTTTTGATTCGTTAACTGGGTCTTTAAATCGTTAATCGGGTCTTTAGTTCGTATTTCGGCGTTTGAAGAGCTAGCTTTGAGCGGCCTCGAGGAGCGTATCGAGCTCGCCACGACCGTCAAGATCGGCGAGATCCGTGTAACCTCCAACGTGTTTCTCACCTACCCAAATCTGAGGCACGGTCCGCTGACCAGATATTTGCTCCATCTTTTGGCGCAGCGCCCGATCGCCGTCAACGGCAATCTCGTCATATTGCACGCCTTTCCCCTTGAGCAGGCGACGAGCGGCCATGCAGTAGGGGCAGAAGCGAGTGGTGTACATTGTTACGGCAGTCATCGAATTTTTCCGCTCTCTGGGTTTGCGGGCTTTTTTCCTGTAATTGGCGCTATGCTCTTTTAACCGTCGGTCCAGTCTTTACCAGGTAGGTACTAGGTAAGAAGCGGATACCTACTTGCTTACCGTTGGCAGTTGAAGATTGGACCACTCCAACATCCCGCCGGCCATTTTGTAGACTTTCTCAAAACCGGCAGCTCGCAATTGCTTCCCTGCGGGACCCGAGTGCTGGCCCATCTTGCAAACCAGTACCACTGGCTTGTCCCGAAAGGAATTGAGTTGTCCATCGCTGTCTTTAAGTTTTACGAACGGAATGTTCACCGCATCAATAATATGCCCTTGCTTGTAATCCGCCGCATCCCGCAGGTCGACAAACACACCATCTTCGCTGTTTATCAGGTTAATCGCCTGCTGCGGGCTCACCGAAGGACCGGCCTTCTGGCTCTCGTGAAAAATCAGCATCGCTATGGCGGCAGCTAAAGCGGCAAAAATAATCCACTGCTGCAGCGCAAATTCAAGAAAGAGTTCCATAAAATCAGGACATTACAGTGTGCTTGGGAGCGGCGATTCCGCGTTAGCGGTACCGCAAAAGGCCGCGAAGTATACAGTTTGACCCGTAGCGGCTCCACCCCGGAAAAGTTCCCATTTATGCGCCGAAAAGTCCCACGAGTTATTATTGGTGCCCTTCGCGACAAACGCGTCCGCATTGACCGATCACCTTAGCTCTAGAACAGTGCGAGAAAACGACCTATTACACTGACCAGCCTCTCAAGGCTTTGGCAACTTAAGCGAATCACGAAATGATGGCCGACAGCATCAAAACACCCACCGTATTCATCGTGCTCGACGGATGGGGTTACCGCGAGGATAGTCGAGACAATGCGATAGCGCTTGGGAATACGCCCCATTGGGACCGTCTTTGGAACGAATCACCACGCACCCTTCTATCCTGTGCGGGCTTGGACGTAGGTCTGCCCGATGGGCAGTTCGGAAACTCAGAAGTGGGCCACATGAGTCTCGGTGCGGGCCGCGTACTATTCCAAAGCATTACGCGCATCGATCAGGCAATAGAGGACGGGAGCTTTTTCGAAAACGAAGCCTATACCGGACCGGTGGATTCAGCCATCGCCTCCGGCAACGCAGTGCACGTAATGGGCCTTCTTTCTACCGGCGGAGTACACAGCCATGAGAGGCACGTGTTCGCGGCTGTCGAACTCGCGGCGAAGCGCGGCGCGAAAGAGATCTATCTGCACTGCTTCTTGGACGGTCGGGACACACCGCCGCGTAGCGCTGAAGCATCAATCCACCGGGCAGAAGAGTGCTTTGAACGGCTAGGCGTGGGACGGATAGCAAGCGTCGTTGGCCGCTACTACGCGATGGATCGCGATCACCGTTGGGAGCGGGTTGAACGCGCCTATCAACTGGTGACCGACGGAGAAGCGGAATATCGCAGCGAAACGGCTGTAGAAGCGCTTCAACTTGCCTATCAGCGAGATGAAAACGACGAATTCGTCTCCGCAACGCGCATCGGTGACGCCGCGCCGATAAACGACGGAGATGCGGTTCTGTTTATGAACTTCAGAGCAGACCGGGCGCGCCAATTGACCCACGCGTTTCTTGATCAAGAGTTTAGGGGCTTTTCGCGCCGCAGGCAGCCGGCACTCGCAGGCTTAGTGATGACTACTGAGTATGAAGCCAATCTAGAAGCGCCCTGTGCTTATCCGCCAATTAGCTTGGACAACGTGCTTGGCGATTGGGTAGCGAAACAATCCAAGACCCAATTCCGGCTGGCGGAAACGGAAAAATATGCACACGTGACGTTCTTTTTTAGCGGTGGTCGGGAAGAAGAGTTCGATGGAGAAACGCGCGTGCTGGTGAAATCGCCGGACGTCGCAACCTACGACCTCAAGCCATCTATGAGCGCCATCGAGGTAACCGATGAACTGGTCGCGGCTATTCGGTCGCGCCAGCACGACCTAATCATCTGCAACTATGCGAACTGCGATATGGTTGGCCACACGGGCAGTTTAGCGGCCGCCATAGAAGCCGTGGAAACAGTAGATGGCTGCCTAAAACGTGTGGAAGACGCTCTTGCCGACGTGGGTGGACAAGCATTAATCACGGCCGATCACGGCAACTGTGAGCAAATGCTCGACTATGAATCGGGGCAGCCCCACACCCAGCACACCACCTATCCGGTCCCCTTGATCTATCTTGGCGAAGAGTCATTGCAGCTTGCCGAGGGTGGGCGACTCGCGGATATTGCCCCCAGCCTACTGGCGCTTATGGATCTAGAGCAGCCCGCAGAAATGACCGGTGTGAGTTTGATTGAGCGAGCGAACTCTTCCGCAGCAAAAACCAGTAGCTCAGAAGCAACGATGCAAACTGCGCCAAACACCGAGACGGTACGCTCGAGTTAGCCCTAGCGATTTGAGTCTCGTCGCCGTAATAAGATTTTCCCTCGCCAGGCTTAGCCTAGTCGCGGTCCTGCTGATCGCGGCTTCCCTGCCAGTCCAAAGCCAATCGGAGCAGGATGCAGAGCAGACACGGCAACGGCTACAGGCGCTACAAACGGACATTGCGGCGATCACCGCCGCGCTCCAAGAAAAGGAAAGAGAGCGCGGGGGACTTCAAAATGAGCTGCGCACCAGCGAGCTGAACCTCTCGAAGCTACGGCAAGCTCAGAGGAAAACCCAGCGCAATATCACCGCCACTCGTACAGAGATCGGCGAGCTTACCGACGAGCAGGCGGAGCTTCGGCGAGCTGCAGAAGAACAACAGCAGGCAGTCATTCAAGAGCTGCGAAGCCTATGGCAACAGGGCAATGCCGATCAATTGCGAATCTTATTGAGCGAGGAAAATCCGCAGGATTTAGCTCGGGTGCTTGCCTATCATCGCTACTTTTTTCAGGCGCGCAGTGAGCTTCTTGACCGCTACGAAGACACGCTCGAGCGTTTGAGCACATCGGAAGCCGCATTGCGGGAGCGCGAGCAGTCCTTGAGCGTTGCACTAGCTAAGCTGGATCAACAGCGCGAGGCTGTTATCACTGCCAATGAGGATAGACGCAAGCTGATCGCCCAAATAGAGCGAGAGCTCGCCGACGATACACAGGTCCTCGCAGAGCGACAGAGAGACCAAGCGCAGCTAACAGAACTTTTGCAGCAGCTCGAAACAGCGGTCGCGCAACTAATCACCGAAGTCGATGTCGAAGCATTTAGCGAGGCCAAGGGGTCCATGCCGTTACCGGTAGACGGAACGCTCGCCCACCGCTTTGGTCGTCCGCGAAATCAAGGAAAGATGCGTTGGCAAGGAATCTCGCTGCTCGCCGAGGCCGGCAGCCAGGTTTCGGCCGTGCATCACGGCCGAGTTGTATTTGCGGATTGGTTAAGGGGCTCGGGTCTGCTGATGGTCATCGACCACGGTGAAGGCTATATGAGTCTGTACGCTCACAACGACAGTTTGTTGCGTGAGGTAGGCGATTGGGTGAGCACCGGTACGGTGATTGCGACCGTCGGTAACAGCGGCGGACAAGACGAGGCTAGCCTCTATTTTGAAATTCGTAAGGATGGCAAGCCAACAGATCCGTTGCGCTGGGTTCGTGGATAAGGCGCATCTGATCGTAGGCCCGAACATTACGCTACACTGAAGCCACTGATTGAGAGAACAAATCTCCCATGCTTGTGAAACAAACGTTCAAGAATTCTTCAAAAGATAACGGACTGATCGCGCAGAAAGCTCGGGGCAGAGTAACCTTGCGCCGATCTGCGCTGGGCTTTGCGGCGACCGCGCTGCTCTCCGTTGGCGTAAACGCACAGCACGGAGGGCCTGTCGGGGAACTACCGCTGGACGAATTGCGCACCTTTGCAGACGTGTTTAACCAGATCCGTTTGGGCTATGTCGAAGAGATCGAGGACAGCGAGCTCCTTGAATACGCGATCCGCGGCATGCTGCAGGGGCTGGATCCTCACTCCGTGTATCTGTCACGAGACGCCTACGAAGATTTACAAACTTCTACCTCAGGAGAGTTTTCTGGGCTGGGTTTAGAAGTCGGCATGGAAAACGGCTACCTCAAAGTGATCTCTCCGATCGATGGATCACCTGCTGCCGATGCGGGAATGCAGTCTGGCGATGTCATCTTGAAGCTGGACAGCGTGCCGATTAAGGGCCTGAGCTTGAACGAGGCCGTTGAAAAAATGCGCGGACCCAAGGGCAGTGAAATCGTGGTTACCATTGGCCGCCAAGGCACACCGCAGCCCTTTGACCTTACTTTGACCCGAGACACAATCCGAGTAGCGAGCGTCCGGGAGCGGTGGCTCGAACCAGGCTATGGTTACCTACGAGTGTCCCAGTTTCAGAAACAGACGGGCGAAGACGTCAAAGCCGCCGTGGACCGGCTGGTGGAGGAAGACACCGTCAAAGGCCTGGTACTCGACCTGCGGAACAATCCCGGCGGTGTTCTCGGAGCCAGTGTCGGCGTTGCTGAAGTGTTCTTAGACGGCGGCACTGTCGTCTACACAGAGGGACGCTTAGCAAACGCGGCGCGAAATTACGATGCCCGCGGTGGCGATGTTTTGGACGG
>JBCCQO010000239.1:0-5705 GCA_039024595.1 Pseudomonadota bacterium
ACAGTTCGGTCCCTATCTGCTGTGGGCGTTTGAGATTTGAGAGGAGCTGCTCCTAGTACGAGAGGACCGGAGTGGACGAACCTCTGGTGTTCCGGTTGTCACGCCAGTGGCATTGCCGGGTAGCTATGTTCGGACGGGATAACCGCTGAAAGCATCTAAGCGGGAAGCCCCCCTCAAGATGAGATCTCACTAAACTTCGGTTTCTGTAGGGCCCTCGTAGACTACGAGGTTGATAGGCTGGGTGTGTAAGCGTTGCGAGGCGTTGAGCTAACCAGTACTAATTGCCCGTGCGGCTTGACCATATTGATGCGCTGTTCGGTACGCGACGTACCGGTAATCAACAGCGCCAACGATCTGCAATAGCCCGATTCGAACCGATCCCAAGGCACCCCTTGCTTCAAATCTCCTGGATTTCCGTTTTGCCTGACGACAATAGAGTGTTGGAACCACCTGATCCCATCCCGAACTCAGAAGTGAAACAGCGCATCGCCGATGGTAGTGTGGGGTTTCCCCATGTGAGAGTAGGTCATCGTCAGGCTCTTAATACGAAAGGCCCCCACCAACGGTGGGGGCCTTTCCTATTAATAGGCTTGGCAAAGACCTGCTCGAACGAAGTTAGAGTAGGGTGAGCGCGGTAGAAAGCGCGGCATGCCGCGCCGCCGCGCGAACGGGTGTCGTCGTCCGTGACGACACTCCGGACCTATGAGGCGCGAAGCGGCGTCAGGCTCCTAACGCAAAAGGCTCTTACCACCGGTGAGGGCCTTTTTTTGTCTGTGTTGAGCCCATGATCTGACTACTCGCCTTTTTTGACGACCGCCTTCTCTTTGGCTGCTGCTTTTATTTTGGTCGTCGCTTCGCGCTAAGCTAGCTGCGAGCGCTCGGGGGGAGCCTCGTCATGCAGCGACCATTGTCTACATTACTCTCGCCGTCCAGCGGGCGGCCGATTCTCGTCCTGCGTCTGTTTGGCCAAGCTGCCATCGCGCTCCTTGCCGTGGTGCTACCCGAGATTGGCGATAACCGTTTCCTTCTCGCCGCACTGGTGCTCCTCGTCGCCATGCCGCTGTCGATCGTGATCAACCGCTTCGTGCCGCAGCAACGATTGGTCTGGCTGGAACCGCTTTGCGAGCTGCTCTTTGTCGTGACGTTCGTCCATTTCGTTCCCCAGTGGTGGGTCGCTGCGCTCTGTGTTGGGCTTGTGGTGGCGCTGGCACCCAGCGTCAGCCTCCATCCGAAGAGCTTTGCGATCTACACGGGGCTCGCCGCCGTGCTCCTGCTTGGCATGGCGGTTGCTGCGGTTACCCACGATGTACCTGGATGGCACATCCTCCTGCTCGTCGTGACGCTGATTTACCCCTCCGTTCTCTACTACGCCCATTGGCAGGTGCGATACATCACCGGACTTCGCGATCGATCTCAAAGGCTTGAAAGCGTGACTGACATGGCGGGTAAGGTCGCCCACGACTTCAACAACGTACTCATGGGAATCAGCGGCCACGCGGAGCTCGCGCAACAGGGATTGAGCTCCGAGCATCCTGTGTACCGATCGCTTGATGAAGTCATCGAAGGTACGGAACGCGCCAGCCTGTTGTGCGGCCAGCTCCTGTCGTTTGCCGGTCGCAGTGTCGCGGATGCTCGGCGCCTCGATCTCGCGACCGAGCTGCGAACCATTGTCGAACTCCTGCGCCCCGTCGTTCCTTCGGGGGTAACCATAGACGTTCAGATCCCGCCGTTCGAATTCCCGATCCGTGCAGACCGCGGTCAGCTACAGCAGGTGCTCACCAGTGTGATCGTGAACGCGGGGGAGGCCGTCGTTGACGACGCTCGACCGGTAACGGTGGACGTTACACGACGGCGATCAGCTAACCAGCCCGGATTCTGCGTTACCGTTGCCGATCATGGACGGGGGGTGAACGAGCATGCGCTCGCCGGAGCTTTCGATCCGTTTAGCTCGACGAAGGAACGAAGTCAGGGTCTAGCGTCGGACAGCGTCTCGCACATCATGCGCGAGCAGGGTGGATCTATTGATATCGCCACGGATGCTGCAGCGGGCACGCGAGTGAACCTGTGGTGGCCCGAAGTGCCAGTCGAAGTGTCGGCTATGGAACTACGCGATACTTCCGACACTTCCACCTCGGGAACTACGCCGGCCACTCTGCTCGTGGTGGATGATGAACCGCGGGTACTCGCGGCGACGAGCCGGTTGCTCGAGCGTGCTGGGTATCGCGTGTTAACCGCTCGCGACGCTGATTCGGCAGAGCGAGTGTTCAAGCAGCAGCGTTCCATTGACGCTGTAGTACTGGATCTCAAACTACCCGACCGCGATGGGTGGGACTGCCTGGATCAGCTTCGTCGGCAGGATCCGACGATTCCCGTAGTGGTCTGTAGTGGCTACGATCCACAACCGGACTCAACGCGACGCACGATGCCCGCGGTGGGCTATCTGCAGAAGCCGTTTCGAATTGCGGAGCTGGAGCGTGTCCTTGCCACCTTGAGCGCGGTGCACGAGCCCGCTACCTAGGGGCCGACCCGTGCGGGCGAGTGCCGCACCCAGCAAACCATTGGAGAGTAACGATCGACCTTCTGACCGAGATACTCGGCCGATTTCTGATTCAGTTTCAGTCTCCGGCGCTCGCTTTCCTACTCGGCGGCATTCTTATCGCCGCCTGCGGAAGCCGGCTCCAGATTCCCGATGCGGTCTATAAGTTCTGCGTCTTTATGTTGCTTATGCGCATTGGGCTCGAAGGCGGAATCGAGATACGCCATGGCGAGATCGTCAGCATGCTCGTGCCCGCAGTTGCCGCTGTCGCGGTGGGGTGCCTGATCGTTTATCTGGGCCGGATGGTGTTGATTCGCTTGCCCGGCGTACAGCCCGACGATGCGATCGCAACCGTGGGCCTGTTCGGTGCTGTCAGCGCATCGACGCTTGCCGCTGCAATGGTGCTGTTGGAACAACAGCAGGCCCGCTTCGAAGCGTGGGTACCGGCGCTTTACCCATTTATGGACATTCCTGCCCTCGTGCTCGCGATCGTGCTGGCGAACATCCAGAAGTCCAGCGCATCCGGGGTCCAACGAAAGAAGATTCGGATTATGCCCATTGTGCTCGAGAGCCTGCAAGGATCGGCGCTGTCTGCGCTGCTGCTAGGAATCTTGCTGGGTTTGCTTGCTCATCCAGAATCGGTGTTCGAGACGTTTTATGATCCCTTGTTCCAGGGTTTCCTGAGCGTATTGATGCTCACTATGGGGCTCGAAGCGTACTCCCGGCTGGTCGAGTTGCGGGCCGTCGCACATTGGTACGCACTCTACGCAGCCATAGCACCGATCCTCCATGGATTGCTTGGATTTGCGTTCGGCTATATTGCTCACGTTCTCACCGGCTTCAGCCCCGCCGGGGTCGTGCTTCTTGCCGTTATGGCAGGTTCGAGCTCAGATATTTCCGGCCCACCGACACTGCGTGCCGGTATACCGAGCGCGAACCCTTCGGCCTACATCGGCGCGTCGACGAGCGTCGGCACGCCGGTTGCCATTGTATTTGGCATACCCCTGTACATCGCCCTCGCGGATTGGATATTTGGGAGCGCTGCATGAGTCTCGAAGCCGTTAAGGTTGTGGTCATTACGGAAAAACTGATTGCCGAAAAGGTATGTGCCTTGATCGAAGCCTGTGGAGCGACGGGCTATACGGTCGTTGCCGCCGGGGGCAAAGGCAGTCGCAGTATTCGCAGCGCCAATCGAGCGCGCGTGGTAGACGAGTTCAGCAATGTGAAGATCGAAGTTGTCACGCCCGACGTCGCTATGGCCAATCAGATCGCTGAATCTGTCATCGATGAATTTCTCAACGACTACTCGGGGATCACGTACTTTGAGACGGTGCAGATCGTTCGCTCACAAAAGTTTCGGCGCTGATGCGGGTGTTGACCCAGGTTCTTCTCCTGGGGCTCAGCGCGAGCCTTGGCTGTGCGGCTGTTACGACTGGGTCTTCCCCGGCCCCGGAGCGCGCCGCGCCCTTTGTTGATCTGGCACAGCTGGATCCTGAAATCCGATTCGATCTTCGGTATGGCGCGGCGAACAATTTTCTGGGCCGTCAGGTGGTTGGCTACGAGGAACCTCGGTGCTTGTTGACGCCAACCGCGGCTGAGCGGCTTGTCGACGTGCAGCGCAAGCTTGCGGCCTGGGGATTCGCGTTGCTTGTGTTCGATTGTTATCGCCCGCAGCACGCCGTGGATGACTTCGTCCGTTGGTCGCGCAGCACCGGTGAGCAGCAAGGCAAAGCCGCCTACTGGCCAATGCTCCGGAAGGATGAGCTGTTCGAGCTGGGGTATGTCGCAACACGCTCGGGGCACTCTCGCGGCTCGACGGTTGATCTCACAATCGTCGATGCACAGGGCACGCCGTTGCCCATGGGTACCGATTGGGACTTCTTCGGTGCGGCTTCTCACACGCTCAACCCAAAACTCTCGCCGCAGCAGAAGGCGAATCGTCAGCTGTTGCTACTGCTGATGGAAAACGCGGGGTTCCGTAACTACGACAAGGAATGGTGGCACTTTACGCTCATCGATGAACCCTATCCTGACACGTATTTCGATTTGCGCTTCGAGGATGCCGTTGCACGGGAGGGTGGGCATGCGCTCGATCATTGAAAGCGGCACGATCACGGACATCATGCTGGCCTTCGTTGCCCTCGAGGTTGTCCTTTTGCTGCTTCTGTACCGGTGGCGGCGGATCGGTGTGCCGCCGTTGGGGCTCTTGTTGAACGTGGGTGCCGGTGGGTCGCTCATGCTTGCGCTGCGCTCGACTCTTTATGACCATGGCTGGCAAGCGGTCGCGGCGTTTCTGATATCCGCTCTGATCTGCCACGTTGCAGATCTCGCGTATCGCTGGCGAAGCGCCGCTCCTAAGGCCTAGTCTTCGGGCTCGAACTCGAGTAGGTCGCCGGGCTGACAGTCGAGCGCCTTGCAGAGTGCTTCCAAGGTGCTGAAACGAACGCCCTTCACTTTACCTGTCCTCAGTAACGACAGGTTTTGCTCCGTAATCCCCACTGCCGCGGCCAGGGCCTTTCCTTTTATTTTTCGATCGGCCATGACCACATCGAGTCGTACGCGGATCAATGCGAGCCGCGCCTAAACGAACTGGCGGTTTTCGCGGTCGGCACTCGCACCGCGTACGAGTAGATCCGCGAGCACCCAGGTTACGAACCCAGCGAGCAGGTACCAGAGCTCGTTGGATCCGAAGGTGAGCGAGAGCATCCGCTCGCCCGGCGGGTGGTTAAGGGACAACACGACGCTCGTGAGGGCCCCAACAATCGGTCGTGCAAGCGCCTGGGCAACGAGCAACGCAGCGTAGCGACGTAGATCGCGGCTGTTGGACTCGTCGAACCACTCCCCGCGCGCGAAGCTTTGGAAGGCGCGGCGCAAAAACAGGATTCCGAGCGTACCGAGGCCCACGTCTATGACAGCCAGCAGCCAAACGACATACAACTGCGATGTTCCGACGGTGTGCCACTGAACCGGCAGCTGCTGCTCGGCCCGGACCATCGTTGTAAACGCGGCATGATCGAGCAGCAGGTAGAGCGCACCGACGGGCGCAACGATCAGCCAGACCGTGCACAACAGCGAGACGATGCGGGCGAGGTGTTGAGTCATGGGGGCACTCTAAGCAAATAATTATTGTTTTATTTTAATTAATTATTGTATAAAAACAATATCTACG
>JBCCQO010000240.1:0-5699 GCA_039024595.1 Pseudomonadota bacterium
CGCGCACGACGGGCCGGCGCGCAAATTTTTGGTGGGGTTGTTATTGAACTCGCCTTCGCTCTGGCCTTCGCAGCAGTCTTACTAAGCGATTAGAAAAAAGCCCTGCCGCCAAGCCCATGGCTACGCTACCGGTGAGGTACGCGGCTAGGGAGTGGCGACAGGGAAATCGTTGGGAGGCTCTTCCAGCGCGTCAAAGAATTCAGATACGGCGGCTCGCTTGCCCGCAATCTTGATCTTCCCCGTAACAATCATCATCAGTGCGCTGCTTTCCTTGAGAACAAGATTGCGGGCAAGCGAGCCGCCGTATCTGAATTCTTTGATGCGCTGGAAGAGCCTCCCAACGATTTCCCTGTCGCCACTCCCTAACTGCGCACCGTACCGGTAGCGCAGCCATGGGCTTGGCGGCAGGGCTTTTTTTAATTGCCTAGTAAGACTGCCGCGAAGGCGAGGGCGAAAGCGAGTTCAATAACAACCCCACCAAAAATTTGCGCGCCGGCCCGTCGTGCGCGGAACTCGTAGATGCCAAGGGATGCCAGACCGGACATCGATAGCAGCATTCCTATACAAATCGCATCGCGTAATTCAGATGCGGGTGCTGTGCGACTTAGTAACAGCATGACCGCATTACCGAAGTAAACGACGCCCATTCTGCGGCCAACGATCAGTCCGTCATCGTGGACAACCACACCCCAGTTCTGGAGCAGCTTCTGTCCTGCCAACATCCAGACACCGGCGAGTATGAATCCAGCGATTGAGGTCGCCGTTGCAGCAATTTGAAAACTCATAGTTTGTGATCACCATTTTTGAAGTATTGGTTATGATAGATGAGGACTGACCGAACAAAAGCTACTGGGCGCAGGAGTCTAGGCCTCCGATTTTTGCTCACGCTGACTCCCAGTTCTCGGCAATCCGTTTGGCCGTGTCCCTTTCTGCCACGTCTTAAATAAGCAGCAAGCTGTTTAGGGGGCGGTTAGCCGACGCTTTTCAGTTGGGCTCTTTCCACATCGAAGGAATATTATGGCACGAATAACGACAATAGATGTCTGGCGTGCAGGCGTTGAATCTCCTGTTATACGAGATCCAGTGCCTACTGTTCTGGCGTTATCTATATTCGGAGAATCGCGAACTACGCTGAGGAGGCCTTACGCCGGCCGTTTTGCTTCCTTTAAATTACTCGCCAAGCAGGGCAGTCGCTATGGTGTGCATTACTTCTTCCGCATCACTCGGTTCGAGATCTTGTTGTAATCGCATTTGAGTCCACGACTGAAAGCTCAATGCCATCAACAAGCTCTCCGCCTTTCTTTTGTTTCGTGTCACGTTCTTCGGCAGCACGTCAAGGAGCGTCGCTCTTTCGCGCTCGATAAACAGGAGGTAATCGCTCATCAGAAACTGTGAGCGATGGCGCCTCCTATCACCCGACATTTTCGCATGCATGGTTCTTTCAAAAACCATTGCACGCCGCGCAATAAGCTCTTGGAGCTTACCGCGCCAAGTCTTTGACTCATAAGGTGCATAGACGATTGGATTGAGTTCATCCTTCAACTGCTGCGACATCTCGATAAAGATGGAATTGAGGTCTTTGAAGTGGCGGAAAGTCGTCCGTAGGCTCACACCGGAAGCCTTAGCGACGGAAACAACACTCGGATCGGGATCGCCGTCTTTGATCAGCCGAAACAGCGCATCGATAATTTTCTCGCGACTGCGTTGACTGCGCTTGCGCCGACCATCAACCGATTCTGAGCCGACTGAAGTCGGTTCTGCGGTTTTTTCGATCATATCTTTTTGCGTAAAAATCATCCGGTGCAAGCTATCACGGTTTATCGCGCGCAAAAAGCTCGCCCGTGAAGTGCCCGGTTTTTGCCAACCATTTCTTACTCGCCGTTGATGCGTTGGTTTTCCCAGTTTGATTTTATTGCGCGGACCGTGCCAATATCTTGCCGGGTGTGAGTTCGAATCTAAATCGACGCCCACTTTGCCCAGATGTCAGAAGAAGAAAATAAAATGAGCACACTATTCCCTAACACTAAGTTGAGGCAATCAAGCATAGTTCGACCGCTTAGTGAGTGTCTGGTTTTTGCAAGTTTCGCGATGCTAACGGCTGCGGTACCGTCGGGTGCTTCCCAAGAGGACGCCCAGGTCGATCTTGGGGAGCCAACAATGCAAAGTTCGGCCCCCTCAGAGCGTCAGGTTTTTTTCGGCGATCTCCACATCCATACACGAAACAGCTTCGACGCCTATATTTTTAGTGTTCGGGCAACGCCCGACGATGCCTACCGATTTGCAAAAGGAGAGCCGATTCGCCATCCGTCCGGCTACGACATGCAAATCTCTGGTGGCCCACTCGACTTTTATGCGGTGACAGATCATGCGGAGTACCTTGGCGTGCTTCCCGCAATGCATACGCCAGGACATCCCCTGTCGAAACTGCCTCAAGCATCCGATATGTTCTCGACAGAGCCCGCGAAAATCTTAGCGGCGTTTCGCGGTGTTGGTTTATCAGTAAGAAGCGGCGAACCAATCGAGGAACTTTACGACAACGAGCTTATCGACTCCGTGTGGCAACAGACCATAGACGCTGCGAATAAACACAACGAGCCTGGTGTGTTCACCACCTTCGCAGCCTACGAGTACACCGCGACATCCCCTAGCCCCGCCCCAGGCGTTGGGGCGGGGAACTTGCATCGCAATGTGTTCTTTAGAGACGAAGCGCCGCCGGCGTTTTTCTCAACGCTAGACTCGGTAAACCCAGAAGACCTTTGGGAGTGGATGGACAGTCAAAGGGCGCTGGGTTTTGACACGCTGGCGATACCCCATAACTCCAATGTGTCTGACGGACAAATGTTCAAACTGGAGACCTATGGGGGAACGTCTCTCACCCGCTCCTATGCTGAGCAGCGTGTACGTAATGAGCCGCTGGTCGAGGTCACTCAAGTAAAAGGTACCTCGGAGACGCACCCGCTGCTGTCTCCCAACGACGAGTGGGCGGCCTTCGAGATCTTTGAAACCAAGCTCGCTACCGAAATCAGATCGAATACGAGCGGCGGCTATGTGCGAGAGGCCTACAAACACGGTCTTCAGCTGCAAGATTCGATCGGTTCAGATCCGTTCAAGTTCGGTCTCGTGGGTGCTTCGGACAGTCACGTTGTCGGCGGCGCCTATGCGGAAAACAACTATTGGTCGAAGATCGGCATCGTCGACGGAACACCGGTGCAGCGTGGGTCCGTACCCCTTCCAGGAACGAGCGGCTGGGACGATCAGCCCGATACTCCGCCCGTGCGCAGCGCCACTTATACCTACTCTCGTTGGAGCGCTTCCGGGTTAACCGGTGTTTGGTCCGAAGAAAACACGAGAGACTCAATCTTCGCAGCGCTTCGACGAAAAGAAACCTTCGCCACCTCTGGGCCGCGCATAAAACTCCGATTTTTTGGAGGTTACGGCTTTAGCGAACAGATGCTTTCGGATCCAAAGCTGGTGGCCACTGCTTACGGGGACGGCGTCCCGATGGGCGGGGATCTCCTTAGTACGGGGGAGAACCCAACCTTTATTGTGTGGGCGCAACGCGATGCTGCCAGTGCACCGCTGCAGCGTGCTCAGATCATTAAAGTCACCGCTGAGGACGAGATCGTATTCGACGTCGCGTGCTCCGAGGGCAAGCCAGACTCGAACACCCATCGCTGCCCCCGTAACGGAGCATCAGTCGATATCTCGGATTGTTCTCTTCTGGGGGCCGGTGCAGCCGAGCTAAAAACCGTCTGGAGTGACCCAGAGTTCAAGGCGGACGAGCACGCGACCTATTATGTCCGTGTACTGGAAAACCCCAGCTGCCGTTGGAGCACATGGGATGCGCTTCGTGCGGGCACGCCACCCAGACCGGGCTTGCCAAGAACCTTGCAGGAGCGCGCGTTCTCATCCCCGATCTGGTATACGCCGGCTGCCTAGCGGAACTATCTCGCTCTCTTACGCTCTTGGCGTTAGCTATTGAATCGTTTGCTCAAAGACCCTGGCGTGCATTTTCTTGCGATCGCCCTATTAACCTGCGGATTCTATGCTCTCTCTCCCCAGCAGACTGCTACTGAATCTGCGCAGGGGCAGAGGAGAACGGTAGAAATATCTGAGCTTGAAATAGAACGACTTTCGCGCGCATTCGCGCGTACCGCCCAGCGCGCCCCCACCGCTAGGGAGCTGGATGGAATCTTTGCCAATGAGGTGCGCCGGCGAGTGCTCGCGCAGGAGGCGATTCGTCTAGGGCTCAATCAGCACGACGTAATTGTGGAGCGACGGCTCGCACAGAAAATGCAGTCCTTTCTCTCGGACAGAACTCCGATTGCGGAACCGAGTGAATCCGACCTTCTAAACTGGTACGGAGCTCACTCGGAAATCTACCAGCTACCGGACCGCTGGAGCATTCAGCACATCTTCTTTTCTCGCTCAGAGGAGCGGCCATCTTCCGTATTGAAGCTCCGAATCGCAGATGTGAAAAATCAACTGTTCTCCGCACAGGGGGCTGCTTGGCAGCAGCTGGGAGATCCTTCGCTGCTCAATAAGGAATACGGCTTGCTCCCAGCACGGGAGATCACGCGAATATTCGGGAGCGAGTTCTCCAAAACCATAGCGATGACAGCCGTCGATGGTGCTTGGCATGGTCCCGTTCGGTCAGCGTTTGGTGATCACCTGGTGAGAATAGTCGAGGCAGAGTCCGCGCGCCTTCCAAGCTTCGACGAAGTCAAGGAAAGGGTTGTCGAAGACTGGCGCTATGCGACGCGGAATCAACTAAATGAAGCAGAAGTAGCGCGCATTCTTAATCTCTATGACGTCGTTCTTAGCGAGCGCTAGCGCAGCTTGGTTGTCCGTGCTCGGGCTGCTTTTGCTGCTCTGTTCAGAGAACGCCTGGAGCCACGAACTAACCCCAGCGTACTTCAGCACCCAGGAGATCGATCGCGGTGTGTTCGAAGTCGTCTGGAAGCTACCCCTTCGCGACGGAACCTATCCCGATATCGATCCGATCTTCTCTGTCGATTGCGTCGCCATCGACCAACCGGAAGATGCGGTCACGGCAGTAAACTACGTGAGAAGCTGGAGGATTCAGTGTTCTGGCGATTCGCCCACTGTTCGTTTCTCAAAGTTGGAAACGGCGCTGGTCGACGTCTTTATTGCCAGCGCCAACGAAGATGGATTGCTGAGTAGTCAACCCGTTCGCGATGCTTCGCCCGTTTTGCTGGCACGGAATTCAACCACAAAAGTCAGTGCCTATCTGCTTTTTGGTGTAGAGCACATTCTTACCGGCTATGACCATTTAATGTTTGTTCTCGGTCTGCTGTTGCTGATGCGTGGCAAAGGCTGGCTGATCGTGGTCTCGGCATTTACTGTCGGGCACTCCCTTACTTTAGCGGGCGTTGCCTTAGGAGTGCCTGCGCCACCCAGCGCCCTTGTGGAAATGTTCATTGCCTTCAGCATCGTGTTGCTGGCAACGGAGGCCCTTCGCTCGCGTACCCGTCGTCCGGACCATAGGTCCAAGCGTTTGCCGATGGTGGCGTTGGCCTTTGGTCTGCTACACGGTTTTGGCTTCGCAGGTGCGCTCACTAACTTTGGACTGGCAAAAGAGAACGCTCTCGGCGCACTCTTGCTATTCAACTTGGGGGTCGAGGTCGGGCAAATAGCGTTTGTGCTCGTAGCCTTAGGCGTTCATAAGCTGCTCGCAG
>JBCCQO010000241.1:0-5654 GCA_039024595.1 Pseudomonadota bacterium
CAGTACCGGCATGCTGATATCCATTAGAACGAGGTCGAAGGGTTCGGCCAGTGACTTCTCAACGGCCTCGCCACCGTCGTTAGCCTCGTCGATTACAAGGCCCAGGGATTCAAGGATCATCCGGCCCAACATTCGATTGGTAGCATTGTCGTCTACAAGCAACACTCGGCCATCGAAGCGATCGGGGACTTGTGCTCCTATACTGTGTTCAGCGTCGTTTAGCGCGGTTTCTTGATCGCTGGCTTCAAGAGGGATCTCAAACCAGAACAGTGATCCTCTTCCTAGCTTAGAGATGACGCCAACTTCTCCGTGCATTAGATTGACGTAGCGGCGAACGATATCCAGTCCAAGCCCTGTGCCGGCTTCTTCACCGGTCGAAGGCTCCGCGTCCGTCCAGAATGGCTCGAAGATTTTCTCTTGATGCTCTTCGCTGATGCCGCGGCCGGTGTCTTCGACTTCAAAGCGTACGTGGCCCTCAACTCCGAGGGCGGAAGGCACGGCTCGAATCACAACGGATCCAGCATCGGTAAACTTGATGGCGTTGGTGACTAAGTTCAGTAGGCACTGACGCAGTTTTGCCTTATCTGCGGCATACATTTGTCCCAGCTGTGGACTGGTTCTCCATACGAGTTCCAGATTTTTCTCGACGGCTCGCGCGCGGATGATATCGGTAACCGACTTCAATAGCCGCGGCAGAGCAAAGACGGTTTTATCGAGCGTGTCCTCTCCGGACTCCATTTTCGAGATGTCCAGCACGTAGTTGATCACATGCAGGAGGTTTCGCGAGGAGCTGTGCGCCAAACCTAGTAGTTTGCGAGCCTCGCTCGGAAGTTCCTTGTCGGCGAGCAGAGAGAGCGCGCTCACAACGCCGTTCAACGGCGTTCGCATTTCGTGACTCATGCGTGCAAAGAGCGCGTTTTTGGTCTTCTGCGCGGCCTCGGTTTCCTGCTTGGCGTTTTTTAGCTCGCTATTGAGCTTCTCGAGGTCCGCGACCATTCGTTGTTCTGTGGTCATCAAGAACAGTTGATCGAGCTGCGAATCCTGCGGCGAGAAATCGCCCATTCCAAGCTTCACGTCCGGGCAGTTTGCGTTCATCCAAAACAGCCAAGGCGAGCCGCAAAAACACAGACGTGGTTCACCATCGAGGAATAGGTCGAGCATTTGACCGCGAACGGCAAAGCGTTCATCGAGGGTCTTCATTAGGAACAGAGAGTGGAGGTGTTTTCTCAGGCCCGCTATATCGGTTGTCCCCGCCGGTCTTAACAAAACGAAAAAGTCGAAGAAGCTGACTCCGGGACCCAGCTCCGGTGCATGGCGCAAGGCCGTGTCGCTAGCGCGGAGCACTCGGCCCCGATCATCAAGCGCCAACACAACGGTGAACAATCCAGTGAGTTGTTCCCAGTCAAGCGCAGCGTTCGTGTTCATAGCCTATTAATCAGGACGGTTAGTGAGCGGTGACATCATCTGGATGCTCGGTTACTGGATCTTAATTTCAAAGATGCTGTACGTCCCGCTCCCCGAATCATCGATCTTTATCGAAACGATTTCGATCGCGTCGTCGAAGTGCTTAGCAAGCCCGCGCAGCAGACCGGTCACAAACGGCGTCAAGCTTTTGCGCTCCGAATGATAATGCACCCGGTATATACCGCTCGTCGAGTCGATTGTTTCAATATCAAAGGCGGGTGGAACGTAGTCAAGAAAAGTACTGCTGATGCGGTCGTGCAGCCCGTTTAAATTATGCAGAAAACTGATCGTCGTATTACCCGTAGCATCCATCAGCGCCTCGAAATTGCGCGTCGCAATGGCCTCTACCCAATGTTGACCGAACATTTCCAGGCAATCGTCTAGCGGTGCTCCGAGAACCTCCGACGCCGCTCCCGCTAACTGGTAGGTAATCGCGTCGTCATAATGGCGCATCGTTAGAAAGGAATCGTTCGGCACACCGGAATGGGCGTGGATGTGTTGCCACTTTTCCTCGCCAAAGTGCGTGACTACCATATCTTGCAGCGCGCTGTTGATCAGCCCGTACATAGAAAAGCCTCTATCTTACTTATTAGCTAGTGGCCGCCGGTTTTCTCCGTCCAGCTCTGTCTTTTTCTGTATAGGGTCGAGGGTGCGACCTCGAGTAAGCCCGCGGCACGATTGATGTTGCCGTCACATAAGCCGATGGCTTCTTCGATCGCTCGTTTCTCCACTAACCACAATGGCTCAATCTGGTTGCGGATATCCCGACGCGAAGAGGTTGTGAGTTGACCGGCGGGAGGCTCATCGACAATGAGTGATTCAACCGTGTCTGTTTCTGGTTTGCCTGGAGCGCTGACCGTGGAACTTGCAAGCTCGCTTTCCAAATGCCCTTCGCGGATCTCGATAGGCAACATCTCGAGCTCGACAAGCTTGCCGTCGTTCAATACCACCGTTTGCTGAATGACGTTTTGTAACTGGCGCACGTTGCCCGGCCAGGCGTATCGCATGAGCTGTTCTTCTACCGCAGCGGAAAAACCGGAAAACGATTTGCTAGCCTGCTCCGCGTAGGCTTGCAGAAAGTTTCTTGCGATCAACAAAATGTCCCGCTCTCGTTCGCGCAAAGGCGGTAGGCGTAAGGGGACCACATGTAGACGATAGAAGAGATCTTCGCGGAAGCGACCTTCGCGCACTTCAAGCAAGGGATCTCGATTCGTTGCGCACACAAAACGGACGTCCACAGTCTCGAGCGTATTACTCCCGACTTTTCGGAACGTGCCTGTCTGGATGAACCGCAGCAATTTCTTTTGCAGTTCGAGTTCCATTTCACAGATTTCATCGAGGAACAGCGTGCCACCGTTGGCCACGCTGGCTGCGCCTTCTCGAGCCGAGCTTGCTCCGGTGAAGGCGCCTTTTACGTGGCCAAAGAGCTCGCTTTCCATCAAGTCGCCGGGTATTGCCCCGCAATTTATCGCTACAAATTCACCGTCAACACGCCGGCTATTAGCATGAATGGCTTCCGCTGCCAGTTCTTTGCCGGTTCCGCTTTCCCCTACGATGAAACCGGTCGCATCCGTTGGTGCAAGGGAGTCTATGGTGTCGTAAACGCTTTGCATCGCGTTCGAGCGACCTATAAAGCCCCCATAATTCTCTCTACGCTGATTGGCGAGATTTTGTACCTGCCGGTCTAAGACCAGTTGCTTCGCGGCGTTACCGAGGGTGACTCGCAGTCGCGCTGCATCAAAGGGTTTTGTTAGGAAATCTGCCGCACCCATTTCGATCGCTTTTACCGCCATTGAAGATGTGCCATGAGCGGTCATGACAACGACTTGGGGAGGTTTGGAGAGTTCGCTGAGATGCGCAAGGAAATCCATGCCATTCCCGTCCGGAAGCTCAATGTCCAGCAGTACTATGTCTGGAGCAAAGGCGTCGAGAGTCGCATGGGCTTTGCCCAGCGTATCGACGCTGACTACTTTGTAGGGCTCTTCTTGAAGATAAGCGCTGTAAATAGTACTCAGCGAAGCGCTGTCTTCGACCATGAGCAGTTTCAGTTCTTCCGCCATGAACGCATCCTGGTTCGTGAACAAAGCCGGCAAGATCATGACGCGACTCCTACCGCCAGCTCCCTAGTCCTATTGTTAACCGGGGCGAGTTGGGAAACAACGTCGCCGTTCTCACAGCGCACAATATGCAGACTAGCTAATGCAAAAGCCATGCTCCCCGCGGTGATGCCTTGCGCATAGGCCAGGCCAGGATTCAGTACCAGGTTGAAAGTTTGTGCCGTCATAAACATAAGTAGTCCCCAGAGGATTGGGTTGACTCGGTTATCGGTCGACTTACAGCAGAGGTTTGCTTTCCAAAGACGAAGCAGAATCTTGAAATGAATGAACACGTAGAGAAGAACACCTACCACCCCGTATTTGAATGCGATCCCAACCAGGCCAATATCCGACGGATAAAAGTAGGGGGCGACAATATCTTGATAGGAGTCGCCGTATGCACTGTCTTCGCCAGCCCCGAGGATTGGGTGCTGGTAAAAGAACTCGATACCCTTCACGTAGGCCTTCGCTCGGATACCACCGCCGTCCGCATTCATGAAGTTATCGACCAAAATCGACGTAGCCATGGGTACTGCAAGAATGACCAGTGGGGTGACGAGTAACGCAAGCTTCAGTCGATTGCGATGAGAAAAAAACACCGGATAAAGGATGACCGCCAGCAACATGGTCGCAAGTGTCGAACGGAACAGGACGATCGACCATATGTAAGCGCTCAAACCGATTAGCAGTAGCGCACCCCACTTTCGCAAAGCGCCTCGGTTCTGGAAAAGCAATGCCACGGATGCCAACAGGGCTACCATGATCGCAAAGAGCGGCGGCTTGAGACGAAATCCTCTCCAGGCATCGTAAGTCACTAGGTTACTCACCGTGTGATCGCTCGAAAAAAAAGCCTGGCGCAGGTCTAGAGTGAAGTAAAAGAAAAGGTAGTTGAGGATCAGCGCAAAAAATGCCAGCCAAAGCACTCGCTCTATCTTTGCCAAAGGGAGGCCGGTCCGGCAGAGGAGATAAATACCCGGACCACAGAAGGCGAGGAGAAATTCGCGCGCTGAAAAAACACTATTAATTACTTTACCTTCGTAATTCAGCGTAAAGACCACCCCGCTCACGAGCATGATTCCACCAATCAAGGTAACTGGTCTCAGCGTCCATGCACGCCACTCTTGATAGTTCAAACGGAACAGTCCGCGCCACACACCAACGGCAAAGAGCAGTAGCGCACAGGCAATACCCAGCTCCTGAAGCCGATTAGCTAGGTAGTAACGTCCACCCTGAAAACCCGCGAAAACGGCCATGAACACCGCAGCATATAGAACCGGTTCAATACTAAGACGCAGGGTCGGAGCCGTACTGTTGCTATGCGAATTCACGGCGCGGGGGCTGAGACTTCTTTGCCTTGCAGGTTGACGCGAGCGATTACCGCCGCGTTTCTCCATCGACCTTTCACGAGACTCTTACCGGCGTCGACCCAATTGAAGAAAATGCAGCGCCAAAGCTGCTTTGGGTAGTAGCGCCGCATGAACGAAAGGCGGCTGCGGAACATGTGTAGATCGGAGAGCAACGATGGGCCGTTGCTGAGACTGCGCGATCCAATACTGCCGCCCTCTCGATGATAAAGGCGAGCTTCTCGTGCGACTAATAAATCGAAGCGCCCCTTCGCTCGCGTGAACCAATCGATCTCCTCGTAGTAGAGAAAATACTCTTCATTCATTAGGCCGACCCCCTCAAGGAAACCGCGTGGAAGCAACATTGAGCATCCACTTAGGTAGTCGATTCGGTTTTCGACAGTCGCCATCGCGGGGAGATCGTTTTCGTTAAGGTGGCGTCCCTCGGACTGGAGAGCTCGACCATTCCTAGTATCAAAGCGATTGCCGCCAATGCACTGGATCACCTCCGGTGCTTCAAAGAAGTGAATGACGGAACCGCAGACCGCTGGGCCGCCATGCAGGGCGAGCTTCTTGCGCATTTCTCTGAGGCAATCCGGTTCGACCAGCGTATCGTTGTTCAAAAGCCAGACATGAGTCATATCCTTTTGCAGCATGGCGAAGCGCAGCCCCACGTTGTTACCACCCGCGAATCCGAGATTTGCACCGTTGTCGATTAGGATGAGCTGAGCGTCCTTGTCGACCATGCCTA
>JBCCQO010000242.1:0-5648 GCA_039024595.1 Pseudomonadota bacterium
CCCTCGGCTCGCGTTGCGCTGATAGACCGTAACGAATGCGCAGGAGGTATGTGGAACACGACTTACGACTACGTCCGGCTGCATCAGCCTTACCCGATGTTCACAGCAGGAAACATACGCTGGAAGCTCTCGCAGCCTGACGAGTATCTGGCGAAGGGCACGGAAGTCCTCACGCACCTCAAATACTGTCTCGCGACGATTGAATCTGGACTCTCGATCACGAAATTCTGGCTTTCGGAAGCCAGCATGGTGCAAGAGGACGTGAGTCAGGGGGAACGCTTAGTCACTGTTAGGGTAAGCAGCCTGCCCAATGGCACGCCCACAGAGGTGATCAGTGCCAAGAAGGTAATTTATGCGCAAGGCCTGGATGTGCCGAGACTTGAGCCGCTAGCGCTTTCCTCTCATCAGGTTGTGAGCTGCACACCGCAAACAGTGTCGCAGCATTTTGACCAAACCAGCCCGGTGTACATAGTCGGCGGTGGCAAAACCGGCATGGACTCGGTTTTGGCGTTAGGCGACCGCGCGACGAAGCGCAAGGTCTCGCTTATTGTCGGCCAGGGAACGGTGTTTGCGAAGCGAGATCTGCTGTTCCCGACGGGATTACGCAGATACTTTTCGCGCCACTCGAATCTGAAAATGCTTCTCGATGCTTCAGTGCAATTTGACGGATCAAACGAGGAAGACGTGTTTCGATCCTTTACAGAAAAGTACACGACTAACCCGGGCAGTGGAGGTGAGCGCTTTCTCTTTGGTCAACTCTCGGAGGCGGAGTGCGCGCGAGTCAGCGAGCTGACCGATGACTATGTCTACGACTATCTCGACGACGTTGTCGATACAGAGCGAGGACCGGAAATCGTTTACAGAAGCGGATCGAGAGTACCCATCGAAAACGGTGCGCTTTTCGTCAACTGCACCGGCCATCTATTCAGAGGAGCAGCTCGAAGGACTCCCTTATTGTCGGAGAACAACGCAGTCCTGACCATAAGCTCCCAGGCCGCTTTCCATTTCTTGCCCGCGATGTCGTCCTACTTCCTTTCCCATCTGTTTTTCGCCGAAAAGCTTCACGACAGTTCCTTTTACATCCTAGATAACGACGCCCTCGTCGCCTTGAACCCCAAGGCCGCCTTTCTTACCGGCATGACCCAGTCTCTTCTCAACACCCTACTCGCGCTAGAAGCGCTGCCTCTAACGGCCTTCAACGAGTTTGGCTTGGACTTTGATCGATGGCATCCCGCGTATAAGAGACTCGCGGGGCTGATCAGTTTGCAGATCAACCGACAGAAACTAATCGATCACTGTCGCGAAACGCTTGATCGGATCGCTCAGACTTACAATGTCACGTGTCACCCAGTTAAAGGATTGGATCAGGGGCATTGACCGCTCGGCTGCGCATTCACCGTTGGGCCTTGTGTCATAGAGATTTGGGTGAAGGGAAAAAACCGACTACTCGTCGATAACAAGAGGCTATTTCTCTCCCGCAAGCTCGGCCCGCTATCAGTTCGGACTGAATATTCCACCTATCCCAAGTCGGTCGTAGAAGCGTGGCCGACAGTCATAGGCTTGCGCATATTTATTGAGGTAGAGCCGAGAGGCAGATCGCAGGGTAAGCCAATCTCTCTGCAACCGGTCGACAATGATCTCTGGGTTTAGTGATTTATCTTCAAAGTATTTCCGGTTCGACTCGGTATTTGAGGTGCGCCGTGACGCGTCGAGTAAGAGATTTCTTGCAAGAAACTTCGCGGGGCGCGGCATAGCCGTTTCACCAAGAGTTATAGACCCGGACAACAGGCCTATCGGGGTAAAAATGTCCTCCTCACTCTGCACAAGCACCGGCAGATCGGCGACGCTAAAAGTCGTTTCTTCGCCGTCAAAGGGTGCTGAGGCACGAAACTCCGCGTCTTCCGGCACGTAAAACTGGGCGCCGATAGCTGGCTGAGGGGTATCGAAGCCTTCCAGAAAGCGAATATCTTTTGGTAAAGAGCGTCTCTGATCAAAACGAAGCGGCAAGAGTGTTGCCTCACCGGCTACCGTCACTGCGGCAAAGTGGGCGCCGGGAATCATGTCGTCGGACTTCGCCGAAAAACTGATGCTCACCGAGCCATCGCTACTGCTCATCGAACCGCTCGTGCTGGAGGGGTCCGTACGAATCATTTTCCATAGGTAAGGATGAGTCGGATCGGATAGGCAAACGGTTTCACCACTGTTCCAGTGAAGCTGAACGGAGATGAGGACGAGCAGGGAAACTACGCTACTTACAATGGCGACCTTTTGACCAAACTTTGCATAGACGACCGCTAAGATACATACAAGAAAAAATAGCACTAGCAGGACCAGCCAGTACCAATAGAGCAGCAAAGCACCCGCTATGCACCCTAGCAGGATGTATCGCTTTTTTCGTCGCGGCGGTTTTGTATCATCGGTCACGCTGCTGGTACTCGTGTCGTTTGAGATACACCGATTTTATGGAAGACGGCCGCGCTAGCGAATCCTACAAATTGATGAAAAGGCCGAAGAGAGGGCAAGATTCTCTAGCAAAGACCTCGCTCTAAAACCCTAAGCAGAACACGATGACGCTTTACCTAATCCAATGAGCAAAACCGCAGCCCGAGAATTTAGATAAACCGTCATCGAACGGGCTTGAGAGAAGGCTTTTCTCAGCGGAATTTGACTCTACGTCGGAACGCTACGCCAAGTAAGCCGCTAGCGAACAGCACCAGGGTACCGGGAGTTGGGACGTCGGCGCTCGGATTAACCACCTCGCCCTCAAATTGGATTTCACTGATCATCAACCAGGACGGTGTTTGTCCACTTTGTAACGTGCCGCCACCGGATTTAAAGTCGAAAATCTGAAGATCCAGTGATGTTGATGTGAAGTTCACATCAAACACGTAAGAAGCCGTCGAGACGGGCGAAGGCGTTGCATTCGTAGAGAGTTCCGGTGCCCCATTGAAACTGACCGCGCGAGGCGCCCGAACACCGCTGTTATTGACCGAGTTGTCGCCCCAAATAGTCACTCGCGTTATGTTCACGAGATCGGCAAAAAAGAAGCTAATCAAGGGGTTTGTCGTCAGCCAGCCAACGTACGGACCGTCAGGATCGCTAGGCTCAACGGAACTCCAAGAAGCGTTAGCAATGAAGCCATCGGTCAGGTCACCCGTGCCTCCGCTAAGTTGAGCTAAATCGCTATTGTTGTTACCTGTGCCGTTGTAGCTTTCGTCATGGTAGGTCGTGGGTGCTCTAAGATTGTTGGTGAAATTGTTACTGGAGTTATCGCTCGTATTACTGGACTCACCGTTGAGCATTGAATAGCTGTCTACAAGCAAGAGACCAGCAGATGATGGTGCTGCTGCAGTCAGCGTCAAGGCCAGTAGTAGGTAGCTCAGTCTCGATCGCTTTGCCTGACACAGTTTCGCTGTCAGTGACGATTGCAGCACCGAA
Source organism: Pseudomonadota bacterium (assembly GCA_039024595.1). Lineage (GTDB taxonomy): Bacteria > Pseudomonadota > Gammaproteobacteria > Pseudomonadales > Halieaceae > Congregibacter. The sequence goes on from JBCCQO010000242.1 coordinate 3,439, forward strand.
ACACTCAAGCGCGTGGTTCTAGGAACCTCCGCTCCGGGAACTTCAAAAAACTTCATTTCTAAATACTCCTGTAAGGATTTAACCCGAGGAGTGCGTTGGAACATTCGTGCCAGGAATCAAAACCGTCAGTCAGGAAGCGCTTTAGAAATGAAATTCGCCCGGCTTTACCAGAGGCGATGTAAGAGAAGCTGACGAAAAAACCGAAGCTTACCGAGTTCTTACCCAAGGGTTGAACTTAGGTCTAAACTGTTGTTTTTATGAGCTTATTTTATCTTTTAGGTGTAAAAACCAATCGCCTTATTGAGCACAGGGAGCAGCAAGCGACGAGCGCTAACGGCCTGTTAGCCAGTCTTTCATTCGCTAAGTACACGACTGCTTTCGCGAGTAGCGAACATAGCGCTTTCACTCGCTATCGCCACACTTCCTTGCGAATCCTTCGCTGCGTGTTTTGAGTAAAAGACACGGCCTACTTCAATGAAGACCGCAACTCGAACTCCCGCGTTTGACCGCCAGCGTCCAAAAAGGCCTTCATCACCTTAATCGCTTTCGGATGGCGGGCAATATCAAGAAAAGCCCTGTGCTCGACAGCAAGTCGTTCTTCAATCGGGCGTTCCAACTGACCAATACGCTTGATCATCGCAACGGCAGCAGGAGTGAACGATGCAACTCGTTTAGCAAGCTGATCCACGAAGTCGTCCAACTCGATGTCCGGCAGAGCGCGATTTACCAGGCCGTATTTTTCGGCGGTCGCGCCATCGAAATCAAAGCAGCCAATCATGAGCTCCATCGCGCGGGCATAGCCGATCAGAAACGGCCAGCGACTCGCGCCGCCTCCGCCTGGAATCACGCCAAGAGTCAACTCTGGTTGGGCTAGCGTCGTGCGCTCGATTGAACAAAATCGCATATCCAATCCAGCAAGCATCTCAAGTCCCCCACCGCGAGCGACGCCCCTAATCTTTGCAATCGTCGGTTTGGCCATGGTCCTGAATCGTTCGGTCATCTTGTGAACAGGAGAGGATGCTGGGTCTTCGTCTGCGCTTCTACCGGCGATTTCCTGGACATCGTTAACATCCGCATGCGCAAGAAAGAAATCCGGGTCTGCACTTTGGACTACGACGACTCTTACTTCCTCATCCGCCGCAAGTATTTCGACCGCGCTATTCAGTTCTCCAATCAACACCGCGTCTAATAGGTTAATCGGAGGGTGGTTAATAGTAAGTACCGCAACGCGGTCCTCAACGTCGATGGTAATAGCGCTAAAGCTCTCGTAACTCATAGCTTCTGAACCCTCAAAATATAAAAAACATTTATGTTGCTTTTTTTCAATCTGATCTCCGGGAAGCTGCTTGACCCGATAGTCGGTTCGCCCCTTACTTCACTCGACTCTTATTTTACTCGACTCTTTCTTAAATGGTCCGCTCGATGATTGGCCTGTAGGCTACCACCAAGACCGCTTTTCACAGCACAAAACGGGGCAACACCTAATGTTGCCATGGATCGCGACTCACCCTGAGTTTGTCCTTGTCAAAAAGCTACCTTGTCAGATCGCGATAGCGGTCGCCTTTTTTGTCGAGCTACAAAGGGTGCAATTGGCTTAACCAACAACTGCTTCACGGGCGATGCCGTGGAGCACAACATCTCCGCTAGCCCCTAGGCAGTACCTGAGTGCTCCGACGCCTTCGCTAGTTCAAATCAAACTTTGAATCTACAAAGCCGCGGAGCTTCTCCTGAGATGCGGCGAGATTCTCGACGAATCCTGGCCGGTTCTTCATAGCAATAGTGTGTTTAACGAGCGAGGGCCAACGATCCGCATCCGGGAGTCCAGCCACTAAATCGATGAACACCATTTGAGCCCCCACCGAAATATCGGCGATGGAGTACTTGCCATCGATGAAGAAGTCATCGCCATCGAGACACGCCTCAAGATAGTCAAAGATTCTCGGCAGTCTCTCCCGCCACGTTTTCCTGGCCGTTTCGAGATCGGGTTCATCTCCAGCGAACAAAGGAAAAACCAGTGGCCTGAAGAGCTTCATACCACCGGTGACTGCAAGTACGCTGTCACAGTACTCTTCAAGCCAAGCAATGCGACCGGTGTGAAAGGGGTCATCACCATAGAGGCCCGCATTAAATCGTCGATCCAGGAATAAGCAGATTGAAGAAGAGTCCGGAATCGTGCCGGCTACGCCGTGTGTTCCGACGCTGTTATCACG
>JBCCQO010000243.1:0-5627 GCA_039024595.1 Pseudomonadota bacterium
CCTGCCGCATGAGGTAGGTAGCGCGATCACCCCCAGAGTGACGGATGACATCATCGAAGGCGTCCAGCCATTCCTTAGTTTCCCGGGGGTCATTGTCTTCAAGCATGGCCATGACGCAGGTTCTCCATCGGGCGGGTAAGCATAGATTGCGGGGTATCTGGAACGATATTGGTTCCTTTTTGGAACCATAAAACCAGGCCTCCCGCGATAGGCTAGCTTAAACCTTGAAGAAGTGGGTCACAAGCTCGACAGACCAAACGTTGCCTTGCGCCTGGTAGAGAACCCGTGTCTTAAATCGACTACAAGACGATCGAAAATGCAGATTTAAAGGTTCTTTTATGGAACCAATTTTGTTTGTGACCGTCCCGAATGAACGGTCACGATAACGGCTTCGACTGCCGGTTCGCCTGTCGAGCCACCCTATCGAGCTACCCGATGGTAGCTACCCTATCGAGCTACAATGGTGCAAGATCAACCGTATGTTTTGCCGATTCGGAACGTAGTGACGCCGGGTCTGCGTACCGTGCAGCTTCATTTTCCGGTGGCGTATCCCCTTGCGCTCCGGCACTAAAGGCCAGTAAGGAACGGCGTTTTTCGAGGAACAGCTTTTCATAAGCCGTACGCCAGGATTCGTAATCGATCGCGCGTATCGCGTCCGCCATTTTTTGCGGTGCGTCAAAACCCCACTCACGAAAAGCGATTGCCTGCCAATAAAACTCGGCTCGCTCTCCCAGGTTTTCATCGGGCTTGAGCATGTCTTTAATCAATGCAGCTCGATGTCTCAAGAACTGATCTTCATCAATGGCGTCTAAAGTGTCGTTCAAGAAGACGTCCATTGCTTGTGTGACCGCCGCGCTGCTATGAGATGGCGACTGCACCATCAGTACAAGTGCGGGCATATCGTATTGGGCCCAGGGAAAGCTGGAGACTACGTATCCCAGTTGCTGCTCCGTGCGCAGCTGCTGGAAAAAGCCCGACTGAACAATCTGTGCGGTAAGTGCAACGTGAGCTCGGTCGGCCAGGCTAGTACCCGCACCCTGTAGGTACCACATCACTACCGCGTCATCGTGATCGATGTTCGACTGCAGTTGCACAGATCGTTCCTCACTCAGCGCAAGTACCTGCGGTGCAAGCGCCAGCTGGCCACCCTGGGGTGCTAATACGCGATCCAAGGATGCGCTGAGCTGCGCTGCTGCATTCGCCGGATGATTGCCGTATACGAGCGCCTCGGCCCGTGCGGAATTCCAGAACTCGGCTCGGTACTGCTCCAAGCGCTCTAGGGTTAACGCTTCAAGCGCATCAATCATTGATTGTTCGTCAAACTCGCCGCTAGAAACCGCTTGGCGCAAATCGTCGATTAACTGGGACGAAGGCCTTCGCGCAACGGTATTTTCGTAGCTCAAAATCATCTCGCGACGAATTCGTTCTACGCGATTCGGATCAAACTCAAGAGAGGCTATGTCAGTGAGCAGTTTGTCCAGCAGTACCAGCTGTTTATCGTTGTAGCCTGATAGCCGCAAACTGATGCCCTGCGAGTGACGATAAAAGTCAAAGCCGAGACCCGCTAGTAATGCGGGATAGGTGTATTCGTTAAGCGCATCCTTCACCGCCCGGGTGTAAAGGAGCGCGGCGGCCTTTTGCTCGGCACTTTGCCCGACCAGTGGGGATCGGAAACTCACATAAATCGCTCCTTTAGGCACCCGAAAGTCGACCGCCTGCTTAAACCAAATCCGCTTTCGCTCTTCTTCCTCAACAACCTCCGGGAGCGCAGGGTTGTCTTCCCCTAGCGCTACAAGCTCAACGCTGTCCGCGATAAATGGGTTCGGCTCTGGGAGCGCCATCGCAGCGACGTCGTCGCTAACCCATCGAGACAGTAGCACTGCCTCGGGGCCGGCTAAGGCGTACGGCACATCATAGTGGGGAGAAATTTCGTCCGTCGTGACTTCCGGTGCGGTGAGTACGACCTGGGCCAGTTCTGGCCGCAGCATGCCAATGGCCCGTTTCGTTTCTGAGGGCGCAAATCGATCCAAGGTGTAAGGTCCACGCAAGGTATCTTGCGGAGCAAAATAGTGCATTGAATTCGACAACACGCTTACGTAGTGAAACGGCGTTGAAGGCTCGCGGAAGCGAAATGCTAGTTCCGCTAACGAAGCCTGCTCATCGAACAATCGCCTTTCAGGCTCTCCAGCCTGAAGCATTTCTAAATAGGCAAAAACATGCTGCAGAACGGTTTCGTACTGGGCAACGCCGACTTCCGTTAGAGAAATGGTTATTGAAAACAGCGCCCCACCTCGCCACTCGAGCCCGGTTCCCGATGACAAGCCATCCGCGAGTCCCGCATCTTTGAGCGCAGACAGCAGGCTGCCCTCGCCTTCGTGCCCGACTAAGTTCGATACGTAGGCCATAGGCTTGGCGTCGTATTGATCTCTAAATTCAGGTATCTGAAAATTGACCTCGAGCTGCCGGCGCGTACCTTCCGGTTTGACTTTGATGAGCATCGGCAGCTGCGCTTCAACAAAGAGCGGTTGGGTAATGTCTTGCTGCTCAACCTCTCGGTTAGGCACAGCGGAAAACACCTCCCGAACCATGTCTTCTATCGAATCCAGCGAGTCGCTTCCAAGTACTGCAAGACGCATGACGTTTGCGGAGTAGTACTTATCGTAGAAGCGAAGAAGATCATCCCGCACGCTCGCACCGGGCCTATCCGCCAGCGTGTCGAGGCTGCCGACGGAAAACTGACTGAAGGGATGGGCCGGGTTCATGCTTGCTTGCAATACATCCAGACCGCGACGCCCATCGCTCTTAATACCCATCTGGTATTCGGCTTGTACCGCGTTACGTTCTCGCTCGACGTACTTGCTATCAAAATTCGGTGCTATGAAGAACTGGGCAAATCGATCTAGAGCCCCCGCAAGATGATCGGGATCTATATCAAAGAAATAATTGGTGTGCTCAAAGCTGGTATAGGCGTTCCGAGAACCCCCATGCTCGGTAATGAATTCTTCATACTCGGCCGCGTCGGGATACTTTTCCGTACCGAGGAACAGCATATGCTCAAGAAAGTGAGCAAGCCCCTCGCGATCTTTCGGATTATCGCCACTGCCTACTTCTACATCCAAAGAGGCGGCTGCTTTTGGAGTCTGCGGGTTAGAAATGAGCAGTGCTCGCAAGCCGTTATCGAGAACAATGTAGCGATAGGCAAACTCATCGTTTGGGCTTTTAATGGGTTCAAGATGCGCCTCTGGCTCTGTCGAGGTACAAGCGGCGAGCGTCCATAACACAGCCAAAAGAGTGAGCGATCGAAAAACACGCAGAATGCGAAAGGGCACCGCGACGGTCACGGTGTCACGATATTGCATAGCTTTACTCCGTAAGAGGTTCAGGGGCGCGGTCTTCGCGCCGGGGCCAGGCGTAAACAACGGCCTTTGTGAGAGTGGCTAGAGGAATCGCAAAAAACACACCCCAGAGTCCCCAGATCCCGCCAAAAAACAGTACCGAAACGATAATGGCGACCGGATGCAGGTTTACGGCTTCTGAGAACAACAAAGGTACTAACACGTTTCCGTCCAAAACTTGGATGACAATGTAGACCGCAAGAATGTAATAGAATTCCGGCCCGATGCCCCACTGGAACAACGCCACAGCGGCGACCGGTAAGGTGACGAGAAACGCGCCGATGTACGGGATAATGACCGACAGGCCAACGAGCAAACCCAAGAGCGCCGCATAGCGTAGGCCAAATCCCGCGAAGCTCACGTAGCTCACCGCTCCCACAATGATGATCTCGACCATCTTGCCCCGCGCATAGTTCGAAAACTGGACGTTCATCTCAGCCCAAATGCGGCGTAACAGCGGTCGTTTGTCCGGAAGAAAATCAAGAATCCAAATGGTGATTTGTTCACGATCTTTGAGAAAGAAGAAGACGATGATCGGTACGAGCACCAAATAGACCATCACGGTCATAAAGCCAGGGATGCTAGCAAGGGTTTTGGTAACGATTGTTTGCCCCATCAGGCCAAGCTCACCCTGAACGCTGGCCAGCAACTGATTCACCTGCGCTTCGCTGAACAACTCCGGGTACTCGGCGGGCAAAACCGCAAGCCACTCCCGGCCCTGTTCCACCATGCCCGGTACTTCCGCGACCAGCCCTATCGACTGGCGCCAGACCAAAGGAAAAAGACCAAGAAGAACTGCGAAAAACGACCCTACAAAGACAATGAAGGCGACGGTAAAACCAAGCCAGGGCGGCAATCCCAGTCGGCAAAGCACGTTCACGACACCCTGTACTAAGTAGGCGAGTACGAGCGCCGCAAGAATGGGAGCCAGAATATCGCCGATGGTTGCGAGCAGGACCAGCGCAATCGCCACCAAAATAAGAAGCAGGACCGACTCCTCCTCGGAAAGATAGCGTTCGTACCACTTATTAAGAATTTCGAGCATGTTTATTTCGGCTGTGGCTGTTCTGCAGCGATTCGAATGCGGTAGTAATCGTCTAGCTGTTTGACCATAGCGAAATCGCCACCGCTCCTTCGTACAAAGCGCTCGATATCAGCGATTGATGCCACATCGGTACCAATGAGCTCAAAGACGTCGCCCGGGGCAGCTTCCGCTAGCGCCCGCTTAGCATAGAGCAGCGGCATAGGGCAGCGTAAGCCTCGGGCATCAATCACTCGCTCGCTTTCACCCACTTTAAAAAGCCTTTTGCGCCATAGAATTATCCGAGCCGAGCCCTGTCTAAGACCAACACTTCTTCGCTACCACCAACTGCTTCGCGCCCCAGTGAGTCTTCCTGAGACGGAGTCGCGTAGAATAATGCATGCGTATGACCTCCACCAATTTTCAGTTCAGCCTGCCCACGCGCCGTTTAGTTTGTTTCACTGTCGTGTTCGCCTGGCTTTGTGTTTCTACGCCCTTCACCCAGGCGCAGAACACGGAAAAACTGAAAATTCCAAATTTAGGCGACGCATCAACAAGTTTGTTCTCCGCCGAATATGAATACCAACTCGGAAGAGCCTGGTTGCGGGTGTTCCGCAGCCAAGCCGATACCTCCAACGACCCACTGTTGTTCGACTATCTCGAAACGCTCATCTTCGACCTTGTCACCCATAGTGAACTCAAGGACCGGCGCATTGAATTAGTGGTGGTTGATAATCCGACCATTAATGCTTTTGCGGTACCTGGCGGCGTTATCGGAATTCATACCGGTCTGCTAATGCACGCGCAAACGGAGGACGAGCTCGCTACGGTAATCGCGCACGAGATTGCTCACTTGAGCCAGCGGCACTTTTCACGCCGGCTTGAGTACGCAAAATCTCGTCAGCCGCTCACCCTGGCCGCCATGCTAGCGGGTTTTGTGCTCATGGCCACTGCAGGCAGCAATGCCGGTATGGCTGCTCTAACCGCAGCCCAAGCAGCGGCACAAGACTCCGCGTTGCGCTACTCTCGCAGCAACGAGGCGGAAGCGGATCGGGTGGGCATGCAAACGATGGTCGCCGCCGGCAGAGATCCTCACGCGGCCGCCAAGATGTTCGAGCGAATGCTCCAGGCATCTCGCTTTGCTACCGGGAATAGAGTTCCGGAGTTTCTGCGCACTCATCCGCTTTCGGAAAATCGAATTGCCGACACTC
>JBCCQO010000244.1:0-5625 GCA_039024595.1 Pseudomonadota bacterium
CGCTTAGCGACCTCTAGCCGCTCCAAATTACCCACCATATCCGCGGCCGAGCTACTGGGCTTAACAGCCTTGTCGATGAGACTGATCTTACCGTTCACGTCGATGTAAAAGGTATGTCGCTGTGCAAAGCCGCGCCTGTAGACCTCATAGGCTTTAGCGACAGCGCCATCTTCGTCGCTCAGCAGCGGAAAGTCTGCATTCATTTCCGTAGCAAATTCTTGGTTCTTTTCAAGCGGATCTGTGCTCGCCATAAAGTAAGTCACATCGAAAGCTCGAATGCGATCTCCGTTCTCCGCCAAAGACTTGCACTCTACTGTGCACCCGGAAGTAAATGCTCGAGGAAACCACGCGAGCACGACCGCCTGCTTACCCCGGAAGTCCGATAACCGATACTCCTTACCGTCGGAGCCACGCAAGTTGAATTCAGGAGCGAGGTCACCAACCGCAAGCTCCGCACGCACTGCCTGAGTGATAAGCAAAGTAGTTGCAAACACCGTGGGCACGACGAGGCGAAACGACAGCAAACCTAAAGAACGAAGCAACGCTAGGGCCTTACTCGTGGGCTTGGACATAGACGCGGACTTGTTCACGGATTCATTTACCATTGGCACTCTCTCCTCTTGAGACGCTAGCACGATAGGCTTTTTTTGCGCTGTCTGCGCGCAGGCCAGAGCGTCGCTAAATGACGAAGCGCTCATCATGGCGACGCGCTTAGGGTTCACAAGCAAGTCATACGCACAGGCAGCAAGCTGGTTCACTTCGCCACTACAGCGCGGATGCTTTGATGAAAATTCTCCGAATCCTGCTCTCACGCCAACCAGCTAGTGCTTCTATGCTGGCAGCGGTTGACCACTGAGCACTGATGACAATCTCTCGATCGAAGGATAGAAATCACACGCTCCTCCCTCTGTGTGTACAGTAGATGACTCATAGATGCCAAACAGCTGCCCACGAGCGATAGCGAAAGTGCGCTTCTGTACCCTTTAAGCTAGCCTTTACGCCGCGTCGCCTAAAGGGTAGCCTGCGAGTACAGGGCAACCGCCCTCGTTGACACTAAAAACGTAACATTTACAGGGATATTCCATGCAATTGAAAGCAATGATCGGCGTGATCGCTGCGTCTACTCTGCTGCTAGTCGGTGGGTGTAGCAAGGAAGACATTGAAGAAGCGAAGAGTGCTGCGGGAAGTGCTGTGGACTCCGCGACGGAAATGGCTGAAGGTGCTGTGGACAAAGCGGGCGACATGGCCGAGGGCGCTATGGATTCTGCAAGCGACATGGCCGACAGCGCAGCAGAAGCTGCCGGCGACGCGGTTGACGCCGTGGGTGACGCAGCGGAAGGTGCAATGGAGTCTGCGGGGGAGATGGCTGAAGCTGCCGTGGATTCAATGGGAGACATGGCTGATTCGGTATCGGAGAGTGCGGAAGGCATGATGGACGATGCCGCATCCGACGCTGAGGACGCCGCAGCCGCGATGAAGGACAAAATGGAAAACTAATCCGTTTTTTTGAGCGGGACCTGGTCCCGCGCCTTCTCGATCGCCTTGTCTTTCCACGCAATCGGTACGCAATCTAATTGTCGACGACACGACTTTATTGTTGATCGCCGAGTCAGCTCTGATGGCCATCTATGCGAGCCGATGAATTTTGACCATGAGTGAGCTTGTTGAACCTGTCAGTGACTGGCCCTTTCGATGGGACCTGCTCCTTCGTTATCGTTATATTGAAATCATCACTCTTTGGGAAGGACGCTTAACGACCGGCCACTTAACTCGCTGCTTTGGTATCGGCCGACAACAAGCGAGCAAGGACATAAACCACTATGCCCGTGAGATTGCACCGGGCAATCTTGAGTACGACAAATTTCTTAAGGGCTACAAACCCTCAACAGGCTTCACTCCCCGCGTGACCAAAGGTACCGCGGATGAATATCTGCATTTGATGACCAGAGACGCTCAGCTCATGGGTGTGTTTGAAAGCCTTCCCCTAGCGACCGCTAATGTTGAGCAACTGAGCACTCCAACGCGATATGTGTCGCCGAACGTACTCCGGCCGCTAATACAGGCCGCCCGCAGCAAACGTCGCTTGGAGGTTGACTATCTCTCGCTCCAAAACCCAGATAGGGAAGGTCGAATCATCGTTCCCCATACGCTCGTATTCACCGGATTTCGCTGGCATGTTCGAGCCTGGTGCGAGAAAAACCGAGACTATCGCGACTTTGTGCTCAGCCGATTTAGGGGGGAAGCAGAACTCTTGGATGCGTCCGACAATGGTTCCGAGGATGACACCCGCTGGCAGCAAAAGGTCGAAGTCGTCGTCAAACCAGATCCGAGACTGACCGATGAACAGCAAGAGGTCATTGCGGTCGATTACGGAATGAGCGAACGGGTCCTACGCATAAACACGCGAGGCATCCTGGTTAACTACCTGCTCCAGCTTTTACAGCTCGACAATCAAACGGAGCAGGCTAATCCGCTTGCACAGCAAATAGTACTTGCGAATAGAGCGGAGCTCAGCGAATGGTTGTACCCATAAGACGAACACTCGAGTAAGTGAGACCGGATAGTCAGTCGCTGACAGGTTTCCCCATTTCTAGCGCACAGCTTAATGCCCCTTTCCTTCGTTCTCACTTACAATGATCGTCCAAAAGCAATAAGAGACTTTGCGCCATGAGAAGAGTCGACCTCACAAGCACGGGATTCCTCCTCTTGGAGAAGCGAGAAACCCCTATGCACGTCGGCGGGGTCAACTTATTTAGTATTCCGAAGGGCGTAGACAAACAGAAGTTTCTCCAAGAAGTCGTGGACCGACTGCGGGATTGCAACGAGTTTCGAAAGCCCTTCGGAGAATATGCGGCGGCCCGGAGAACCGGCCATTTTTGGGAAACGGACGAACACATCGATATGGATTATCACGTCCGCCACTCCGCGCTTCCGGCACCGGGTCGCTATCGAGAGCTCTTTGCGCTTACCTCGCGCCTACACACAACTCTCCTTGATCGCACCAGACCGCTCTGGGAAATCCACGTCATCGAAGGCTTACAAAACGATCAATTCGCCTTGTACAACAAAATCCACCATGCGGCGATCGATGGCATTGGTGGCATTCAGATCACTCAGGCGATGTGCACGCAGAATCCGAAGGATAAAAGCGCCAACCATCCCTTTTCGCTAGCAACCCATGAAAAACTGAAGAGCCTGCGACCCCCTAAGCCCAAGCCCGTAAGAGAAGTTGACCCGGCCTCCGTGAAACGGGTGTTAGAAGTGCTCAAGGAGCAATACGATTCGGGGATCAATCTCGCTACCGCTGCGCGACGATTTGGAATGGCGTTTTTTGGTAGAAGCGGCAACCTGGCTGTGCCCTGGCACAACGTACCCAGGACATCCATCAACACCCGCGTGTCAGGGGCCCGCCGCTTCGTGGCCCAGAGCTTTGCCTTCGCGCGCGTAAAACATGTTTGTAAGTCTTTGGATGCAACGGTAAACGATGTCGTTCTGGCGATGTGCGCAGGCGCCCTGCGCCGCTATCTCCTCGCTCGCGACGAGCTGCCCTTGCACTCCTTAAAGGCCATGGCACCGGTTTCCATTCGTGAAGAAGGTGATGTCGACTCCGCAAACGCAATCGGCTTCATAACCGCCGATATGGCTACCAACATTTACGATCCGGAAAAACGACTCCGAGCGATACAAGCGAGTATGCGCGCCGGTAAGGATCTTATGCGAGAGCTTTCAAGTTCCGAAGCCGCTTTGTTCACACAGCTCACGCAGCTGCCAGCGCTGATAACTTCTATCCTGGGAATCGGCTCTCGCTTCCCCGCATTTAGTACGGTGGTGTCTAACGTTCCCGGCCCTAGAGAACAGCTATATTGGAACGGGGCAAGGCTCGATGGAATGTACCCAGCATCCATTGTGTTCGATGGATTCGCAATGAACATCACTCTTATCAGCTACCACGATAACCTCGATTTCGGGATCATTGCCTGCCGCCGCTCCCTTCCGCAAATCCAGCGCATGATTGATCACCTGGAAGACTCGCTGGCAGAGCTAGAGGCACTAGCAGGCAGTAGCACGGCCCAAAAGCCTTCTAAAACCGCTTCAAGCAAAAAAAGCCCACGGCGTACGGCGCCTAAGCGCAAGCACGTACCCGCCAAGAAAACTAACGCAAAGACAAAGGCAGGTGGCTCAAAGACTGCCCGCACCTCTTCGACAAAAAAACAGAGCAAGTTGAGTAGCAAGAGCAAGCTGGCAGCCAAAAGCAAGACACGCCCACCCGCACGACCAAAACTGAACAAAGCCTAGGACAACCCATGAACGAAATAGCATCAGACAAATCCGTTCTGATCGGTGGCGCAGACGGCATGCAAGTTCACCTAGCTGCGCGCTTTGCAAACCGGCACGGTTTGATAGCGGGAGCTACTGGAACCGGTAAGACGGTGACGCTTCAATGCCTTGCAGAGGCGTTCTCTGATCTGGGTGTTCCGGTTTTCATGGCTGACGTTAAGGGTGATCTGTCAGGGCTTAGCCAAGCGGGAAAACCCCATCGAAAAATCGATGAACGAATCAGCAGCATCGGTATGGAGGACTATAAACAGCGGGGCTTCCCCGTCGCATTTTGGGACTTGTTTGGTAAAAAAGGCACCCCTGTTCGCACCACGCTCACGGAAATGGGTCCCCAGCTTATGGCCCGCTTGCTTGGCCTCAATGAAACGCAAGAAGGGGTACTGACGCTGGTGTTCCAATACGCGGACGATCAAGGTCTGTTGATGCTGGATTTGGCCGATTTGCGAACAACGCTTCAGCATCTGGCAGACAATCGCAAAGATCTAGGCAGCAGCTACCGAGTCGCAACGGCCTCTGTGAACGCAATTCTACGGCGTCTTCTGATACTGGAACGACAGGGTGGAAAGCATTTTTTCGGAGAGCCAGCGCTACAATTGCCGGATATCATGCAGCGCACTCGGGACGGTCGCGGGGTAATTAATGTACTAGCGGCGGAAACACTTATTCGCAGCCCGGCGGTGTATTCCACCTTTCTCCTATGGCTGCTGTCCGAGCTGTTCGAGCAACTTCCGGAAAAAGGCGATGCACCCCTGCCCGAGTTGGTCTTTTTCTTCGACGAGGCACACCTACTGTTCACAGACGCCCCAAAAGTACTGCTCCAAACGATCGAGCAGGTCGTGCGTCTGATCCGATCCAAAGGTGTTGGGGTTTATTTTGTCACTCAGTCACCCGGTGATATCCCTGACTCGGTGCTCGCCCAGCTAGGCAACCGCATCCAGCATGCGCTGCGCGCTTACACGCCGAAAGAGCAAAAAGCAGTTCGCGTGGCGGCCCAAAGCTTCCGTACCAATCCCAAGCTCGATACGGAGACGGTGATTACGGAACTCGGTGTTGGCGAAGCGCTAGTGTCCACTCTCGGCGGCAAAGGTGTGCCCTCAGTAGTGCAGCGCACCTTACTGAGACCTCCCTGTTCTCGTATGGGGAAGGCGACCGTGGCGGAGCGAGCAGAAGTTCGAAAACACGATCCTAACGAGCGAATTTACGGGCAAGCGATTGATCGAGAGAGCGCACATGAGAAGCTGCTTGCCCGAGCTCAGGTGCAACAGCAGGAGCGAGACGAGACGGCCA
>JBCCQO010000245.1:0-5578 GCA_039024595.1 Pseudomonadota bacterium
CACTAAATGACCCGAATCGGTTCCCAATGGTTGAGTCTAGATTGTGGAATTGCGAGAACATTCTGTGTCACCGCACGGAATAGATTGCTGGGCTACTTTTCACGCTCAGCTGAGTTTCCCTAGGGGTAGTCCCACACGGAAAATTTATACTAGCAGCCTGTTGAAAAAGGCTCGATCAAGGATAATACGGTAACTGATTGCAGAGGCACCGACCCATGCGCGGCGAAAGCAATCCGCAGCCTGAGATGTTCAGCTACGTGAGCCTGGAGTCCAGGATTCCTGCTTCACACCCGATTCGGGTCATTCGCCGGATTGTCGATGAAGCACTGGTCGAGCTGGAACCTGCCTTCAATGAGATGTACTCCGACCGGGGTCGCCCGTCGATACCGCCAGAGCAGTTGCTTCGAGCATTGCTGTTGCAGATTCTGTTTTCGATCCGCTCAGAACGCATGCTGATGGAGCGCATCGACTACGACCTGCTGTTTCGGTGGTTCGTGGGCCTGGAGATCGACCAGGCCGTTTGGAACCACTCCGTTTTCTCCAAGAACCGCGATCGGTTGATGGGCTATGACGTCGACATCTTGCTGTTCGAAGCCGTCAAGAAGCAGGCGTACGCGAAGCAGTTGCTGTCGCAAGATCACTTCTCGGTCGATGGGACGCTGATTGAAGCCTGCGCGTCGCTCAAGTCCTTCAAGCCCAAGGATGGCTCGGGAGATGACGATGACGGTGAGAACTTTCATGGCCAGAAGCGCAGCAACGACACGCACGAGTCCACGACAGACCCCGATTCACGGTTGTTCCGCAAAGGGCCGGGCAAAGAAGCCAGGCTGGGTTTCATGGGGCACGTCCTGACGGAGAACCGCAACGGATTTGTCGTTGGGACGTTGGTAACGGAGGCTGGGACACGCCAGGAATGGTTGGCAGGGGTCGAGTTGCTATCGGAACTGCCGTGTCGATCCGGCCAGACGGTGGGTGCCGACAAGGGGTATGACGTGCGTCCGTTCGTTGCGCCGTGTCGCGAGATGGGTATCACGCCGCATGTTGCCCCACGAAAACAGCACAGCCGCGTTGATGGTCGTACTACCCGACATCCGGGATATGCGGTTAGTCAGCGACTGCGCAAGCGGGTGGAGCAGCCCTTCGGTTGGATGAAGACCTACGGGTCAATGCGCAAACTGCGCCATCGAGGCCGAGACAATGTCGACTGGTTGTTTCGCCTGACGGCGACGGCGTACAACATCACGCGTTTGAAGGGTCTGATGACGTGATTGCCAAGCGGGAATCGGTTTTGGGACGCCGACTGACAACTCGGAAGGCGATAAACCGTCTTATGCCGCTCTTCCGCGACGAACTCAATACCGTAAATGCGAAATGGCTATCTCCCGTTCAGGCTCACGCGTTTAGTAAAGCGACGTTGAGAACCTCTCGATTGAACGACAGCCCGATATTTTCAACAGGCTGCTAGAAGACGATGAAGATCCTGGCTTTACTTACTCTATTGGTATTGAAAGAAGGTCTAGGCAACCGGAGTTGATCGTTACAGGATTAAAGCCTGAGTTGGCGCATTGGATCGTTAACGAGTACAACGCAAGAGTCCGAAACGGCGAGACGTTTTTTAGTGGCGGGTCTTACTCTGGCTTTTTAGATGGCTTTGATGTGGCATTTAGAGAGGTAGAAGAAAAGCACTACACTGATTACCTTGGCTGGGCCAACTGGCTGTACAACGGAGGTCACTTCAGAGTGCTGCAACTGATCTACCCAAACATACAGGGTATCTGGCCGTGGGATTCCATCGCACCAGATGATTACACATGGTTCTTGCCAAAGCTGTATGCAAACTGACAGAACCTCTACCTTCAATCGAGACCGCCTGGTGACGAGAGCACCTGCAGTTTTCAAGTGGCTGTTCATCTCCTTAGTCGTTGGCGTCGGTTTAAGCCTTGGCCTCTATTTTTATGCGGTTTTAAGCTTCGACACCGATACCTTTCCGGAAAACCACGGCAAGGTGAATGCCAGACTCTTTGTGGGATCGGGCACCAATCTACCATTGATTGTGGGGCTTGGTGGCGCAGAGGGCGGGAACGCGTGGGCAAGTAGCTACTGGGAGACACAGCGGAACGATTTCATTTCGCAAGGGTACGCGCTTTTGGCTGTCGGCTATTTTGGCATGGAAGGCACCCCAAGGGAGCTTGATCGAATAGCGCTCGACGGTGTTTTCCAAGCAATCGTCAATGCATCGCAACACAGCAATATCAATCAGCGTTGTATTGCAGTAATTGGCGCTTCAAAAGGCGCTGAACTGGGACTGCTGCTGGCGAGCACCTATCCAGAAATCAAAGCAGTTGTGGCTATGGTGCCTGGAAACGCAGTTTTCCCTGCCCTCACAATCGCTATGAACACGCCCTCATTCTCGCTCAATAACGAGCCGCTGGAGTTCGTTCCGGTTCCGTGGAGTGCCATACCGGCACTACTGCGAGGTGATCTGCGTGCCGCGTGGGTAGAGATGCTGAAGGACACAGAGGCGGTGGCGCGCTCGGAAATCTCGATCGAAAAGATCAACGGGCCCATTTACTTTGTATCGGCGACTCAAGACGAGTTCTGGCCGTCTAAGGAGATGTCTGAATCCATGGAGTTACGACTGAAAGATAGAGAGTTCCAGCACGTGGTCGAGCACCTGGTGGTCGAAGGAGATCACGCATCTGTACTAAACCACTTTGACGATGTCGAGCGCTTTCTCGATAGAAACTTCCTGCAATACAGCACGGTTGGCTGCTAGAGCCAGGGCCGTTTTTTTAGTTGCAGCACATAGCCTGCATTGCCCGATAGCCTGGTCGAATGACAACTTGGAGCCGTAAGCGAAAGACAGAGAAGGCTGCAATGGACCGCTGCTTTCGGCGATAACCCGTCACTCGGAGTCGATCAATTGGTCATGCAGCGACACTGCGAGAATTCTCCCGGCCGGATTGTATCGCCACGTGTATTGCAGCTCAGTAGTGGTGAAGCGTACCGCTTCAAAGCAGAGCCCAGATGCCGTCTCGCATTCATACATGGTGCGAATGTCTTGCTCATGGCCAGTTAACAGACTCTTTATGCGAATGATGTCCTTCGCGTAGTAGTACGCGAGAAGGTTTCGTGTCTGGTCGAAAGCTAGTGGACGTTCAAACCTTTGGTGCTGCTCGGCTGTGTTCGCCAAAGGTAGCGCCAATAGGTACCAGCAAAAAGTGCCGCACCCCGCTTGGAACAGAAGAAATTCGCTGCTTTCCCATCGAGGGCGAGCAGGAGCACAACCGCGTGTGAGCGTGAACGGCCCGTAGGGACCGCCGCGTTGGTGTTCCCTGTCCCATGAAATCAGGTACTGCTCTTTCTCAAGGTCATAGACATAAGAAACGCCGGTTCTGTTCGGCGTCAATTCATGGTGCGGAAGCTCGGTTGCCACATCGACGACATCAATGCAGCGCGCGTCGACGAACGGGCAGTTCGCCAACATCGAAAATGTAATCGCTGTCAGTAGCCTGCCGGAAATGTGCGTCTCCAAACTGAGTGGACCCTTTCCGCGGATTTTTGTTCCAAAGGACAGTGAATGCAACATGTCGATAAGAAGTCTGGCTACCAACCTGTACGAATGACTTCTTTAGGAACGCAGCCGTACAACTGCTAGCCTCGGAATGTCAGCACACGACTCTGAGCAGGTGTGACGCGCTTCTCTGGCGATTAATCGGGCGAGCCGATGTTAACCGCAGAAACCCTCTCTCTGCTTCAACTGAAGGATCACCAAATCGTACCTGGTACCACAAACCCAGATAAGAACTGGTCGAGAATCGGGGTGCGCAAATTCTGGAAACCCCCAAGTAAGGGATGATCCACCTTCACAGAATCAATGCTGGGCAAGGCGATCCGTTTCTACCAGACATCCAAGGCGAATTGACGGTCCGCAATGGCGAAGTACTGTCTTGTCAGAAAAAGCAGACAGAGACCGTCAGCTGTGTAAAAGCGCAGGCAGCGGCCCGAGTGATTTCTACGTCGGCCATGCACCCGCCGACGATTGAAGTGCAGGCACCAGCGGGGCGAAAGCCAGGCCCCGCCACGAAGGCGGAGTCTGGCGACAGTACGGCCGCCGTCCGTTGACGGATGGCGGCTACTCCTACTGAAGTCGAAACTTCAGAGCTTAACGATCAGCTTTCCGCGATTTCCGCCCGTGAAGAACAGATTGAGCCCGTCGATGGCGGACTCCAGTCCCTCAAGGATATGGCTGCGGTGCTTTACCTTGCCCTGCATCACGTAGGGCGTCAGCTTCTCAAGGAGTGCAGGCACCTCATCATAGTGGTCAGGCACAGCAAAGCCGCGAACGGTAATACGCTTCTTAATAAGTGGTATCCAGTTCGGACCGGGTGAGGGCTCCGCAGCGGTGTAGTCAGAGATCATGCCGCAGACGATGATGCGCCCGTGGGCATTCATGCGGTCAAAGGTTGCCTGCTGAATAGGACCGCCGGTGTTCTCAAAATAGATGTCCACTCCATTGGGAGTTAGCTCGGCGAGCCTGGCCGGGATATCGTCGGTCTTGTAGTTGATGGCGCCGTCGAACCCGAGTTCTTCGGTGATCCATTGGCACTTCTCGTCATCTCCGGCGACGCCGATAACGCGAAGACCATCGGCCTTGGCCAACTGGCCGACGATGGATCCCACGGACCCGGCAGCCCCGCTGACAACGATCGTCTCCCCCGCTTTGGGATCGCCAAAGCCGTAAAGGCCCTGCATCGCAGTAATACCCGGAAGTGCGAACACCGACAGCACCATCTCTTCGTCGATGCCTGCGGGCAGCTTGTTGAACCCGGCGCCATTGCTGATCAAGTACTCGGTCCACCCGGTCATGCCGCGAACTCTATCGCCAACTTCAAAATCGGGATGGTTGCTTTCAACAACTTCACCGACGCCGGCTGAGCGCATGACTTCACCGATGTTTACCGGGGGAATGTAGCTCTCGGGATCCGGGCTCATCCATCCGATCATCGCCGGATCGAGAGACATGTGCGTCTGCCTCACCAGGATTTCGCCGGGGCCTGCCGCAGGGATGTCCTCGGTAACGACGTCGAAGAGGTCAGCGGTGATTGGGCCCGGCACCGGCCGGGCGGCTAGATTGATTTTTGTGTAGGTGCTCATTGCCAAGTATTCCTCTTTGCCGTTGTCGTATTCATTCAGTGACGAGCATGGGCATTATTGCGGCCTCAATAGACCACTTATATAGGTCAAAAAGCGTTTTATCTTTGCTATAAAGGCAATAATGGCGTTTATCGCATCGATTAGGGCGCGTTGTGGATCAGCTACGGGCACTTCGTTACTTCAGCAAGGTTGTGGAGACAGGCAGTTTCACGCGAGCCGCGGAACACTTCTCCGTGCCGCCGTCTTCCCTATCACGGCGTGTTGCCGACCTCGAGAAAATTCTCGGAGCAAACCTGTTGAAGCGCTCAACACGGGTCGTACAGGTGACGGAGATTGGACAGCTCTACTACCGGCAGGTGCAAGACATCCTGTTTCAGCTGGAGCAGACCGATGAAACGGTACGCAGTTACCAGGCCAAGCC
>JBCCQO010000246.1:0-5560 GCA_039024595.1 Pseudomonadota bacterium
CTTCGAACCAAACTCCGTTATCAGCGGCGTAGTAGTGCTTTTCAATCCGCAAGACCTGTGCGCCGGTGTTGGTTGCATAAGCGATGTCGGTCCCAGGAATGTTTTCAAATTGGGGTTCACCATCATATTCGACTGTAAGCGTCGCTTTCTTTCGATCCACGGATGCGGTTTGCGGTATCGCCGCGTCGAGCATCGCTTCTTCCGCTTCCTCTGTACCAGCCACGGACGTCCGCAAACCTCCAATAGCCGACGCGGGCGGAATGCTAGCGAAGGCTTTTGGAAGCTCCGTAGAAGGTACAAAACTCCACGGGCCTTGCGTCGACTTAGATCGATACCAGCGTCCAGAAAGCAGCAAGTACATGTTTCCGGTTGGTAAGTAGCGCAGCCACGGAGTTTCCGTGTTTTCAACGTAGAGAATCTCGCCCCCTTCGAGGGCCATCCAGTTTGGTTTGCCGGCGGTCACCACCAATTCGGTCGGTTGGGAGGCGGAGACGACTGTGGGCGGCCCATTGTCCTCGGGCGCCTTGTCTGTGCCTTCCGGTGCGGAGGATGTCTCGCTCGTTTTGCGGGCTTCCTTAAGCATTGCCACCAGCTCTGAGGGTGGCGTAAGTGTTGGCTCCCAGGGCCCCAGCGGGTCCTGGGCCGTGTACCAGTGAATGCCGTCGCTAAGAAACAATTGCTTGCGATTGTCACGCACCACAACGAACGGCGTGTTTAATGCGCGCTCGTAGGTCGAGCCCTTTACCGCGCCAAAGCGAGGTTCTCCGTCATAGAGAAGTAAAACAGCCTTTTCTTCAACGAACCGAATAACCGGGGGTTCGTTGTTTAATGCTTCAAGACTCTTACGACTGATTTCGGCGGTTTCAAGTGATGCGGAGAGCCGCTCCAAGGAGATGGCCAAACCCTGCTCCGGGAAGATAGCTTGGACTGCCTGCATTAGCCGCTGCTCGCCGGCATCTTTGGAATCGGGCCAGGTTACTTTAGTGACCTTAATATCAAGTATGTCTACAGTACCGCTGCTCTTATCGGTCGCGATCCGTGACTCAAACCACATGGCGCCAAAAATCGGATCCGATTCGCCCTTCAATTCGAGCGAAATTGCAGCTCGGGCGGAGAGCTGATTCCCCTCCAGAGATTCCGGTTGTGGCTGATAAATCGTCAGCGAGCCTTGATCATCGTCAATTTGCTGCGGCCAAGTTAATGCCAAAGCTGGGGTAGTCAGCGTCCAGCTGATCGCGAGAATAAGAAACGAGACGACAAGTTTAGAAATAGCCATTGGCGACAACTTCGTAATGGATGCTTGGCGCGTCAGTGTACTACTGCCATCGCCGGAAAGAACGCGTGATCGAGGAGTCTGTACTGCATCCATAAACACAGTTACATGCACTTGCTCCTAAAGGAGCTGTCGACTTCTTACCGTCGTGCTTATGGGACAGATTAGGGTAAGCTCGTCGAGTCCCACTGCTGAGCTCCGGGCATCTCGAAAACGGCTAAGTACAGCTAGGCCAACCTTGGTGCGCAGATGGAGGGCAATTTCGAAAACAGGGGAAACACTAATGACTAAGAAGCAAAGATCACTTGTTGCTGCGGCCATCCTTTTACCGCTGCTCGGCGCTTGTGCCTCCTCACCGACGATTCAAATCGGAGAAGATGCGGAGACCACTTTGGACGGTTCGCTCAATAAGGTTGATAACACGGCGGTAGATCTCGCCTACGTCGACCCAGATGCAGATTACGCTCGCTATAGCAAAGTATGGGTAATGCCTCTTGATCTTGATAACGTCGAGATCGAGCAACCGCCAACGAGCAACTCAATCATCAATCGCTACAACGAAGAGTGGGAGCTGACCGACGACGACAAGAGCAATTTGCAAAGCGCCTTTGCCGAGGCAATGCAAAGGGAGCTGACCTCAGCGGGTGATTTTGTCGCTGTGTCTGAGGGTGGAGATGATGTCATTGTTGTCGAAGCAATGATTACGAAGATAGCCCCATCTGGACCAAAGGATGACACAGCTTCTCGCGGAATAGGCCGCAGCCGAGTCTTCACCGAGGGCGGCGGTGGCATGGCGATCGCAATCGTATTGGCTGACGGTGATAGTGGCGATGTCTTGGCAATCATCAAGGACAGTCGATCGAGCGTAAATAGCAGCTGGGGGCTGAATAACAGTGTCAGCAACATGGCGGACGTGAAGCGCAATTTCAACGCATGGGCGGGCCAAATTCACCGTGGACTCCTCGCGCTAAAGCAGCGCGCTGAAGCGTAGCCACTAGCCAGCTCGGGGGTTTCGGGGATGGTCGTATTCGTGGCCGAACGGTGCCGGTGTTTCACTTTTGGTTTGTTCCTTATGCTCTTAGCGCCGCTTGCGGCGTTTTCCCACGATAAGACGGATGTCATTCGCTTCGACAATGGCGACCGTGTTACCGGTGAAATAAAGTCGCTACTAGATGGTCGGTTAAGTCTTAGTACTGAGTCCATGGGCACGGTGATCATTGAGTGGGAAGAGATCGCCGCGCTTAGCTCTAGCTACAACTATGAGTTGCGCTTGGCGAGTGGTGAGCGTCACTACGGACGGATAGTGCCGATAGACAGCAAGGGGAGACAGGTCGGTTTTGAGACCGTTTTTGAAACTTCCAGGTATGCGTTAGCAGATATCGTTGAGCTGCGGCCCATTGCTAAACGAGTAAGCGATCGTATTGACGTGTATCTCAGCGCAAACTACGCCTTTACCAAGGCCAGTGGCGTCACCCAGACGGAGTTTCGCGCAAATGCATCCTATGAGGACGAGGACGCGGAAAACGCACTCACGAGTCGAATCACTGTGTCAGATACGGACGAAGAGACCACAACAAGCTCCAGAGTGACGCTGTCCCGGCAGGTATGGACGAATCGAAAAACGCTGTATCGGCAGGTGTTTGGAGGATTTGAAAGTAACGATGAGTTGGCACTCGACTCACGGGTAACCTTCGGGGCTGGTTTAGGGCGTTACTTTTTCGACACGAACCGCAGTTCCTTGAGCGGAAGTATCTCGCTCCAGGCATTGGAAGAACGTAGCGCTAGCGGTGACACGGAAAACAGCGCGGAGGCGGTGTTGTCACTAAGTTTTAGCAAGTGGCGTTTTGATACGCCCAAACTCAATCTCGACCTCACCGGCTCCGTGTATCCCTCGTTGACTGAAAGCGGCCGTGTGCGTGCTGACAACAGCGCAACACTTCGTTGGGAGCTTATCGAGGACCTATTCTGGGACTTGAGTGCCTGGAGTAGCTACGACAACGAGACACTGGATGAAGATACAAACGAGTTCGACTGGGGGATAACAACGGGCGTGGGTTGGAGCTTCTAAGGTTGATTGGTGCCCGCGGACTTCTTATGACGCAGTCAACGTAAGCCCGCGTACCCAGCGACGAGGCTGGGCTTGCGGGTGGGGTGCGGATCAGAAGCTAATTAAATGCCGATCCGAAATTGGACGTCGTTCCTAAACGTGTCCTGACACTGTCGCCCCCTTAGGGGTTTCCAGCAGGTGCCTGAAGTTTTTCCATCACCTGATCTAAGGAGAAGCTGGCCGCCTTTTGTCGCGGTGGGTACTTCTTGAAGGTCTCTAGGAACTGCCCGACGTATTCCTGCGCCGGTGTGATCAGATACACACGGTCAATTAACCAGTCATAGTAGGTGTTGGAAGTGATCTGAGCGCGCTCGTAGGGATCCCTGCGTAGATTGAAGAGCAATGGCACTCGTAGCGGGGTAAAGGGCTCGGCCCAAATCTGTAAAGTGCCGGTCGCACGCTGCTCTAGAAACACCATCTTCCAATCGTGATAGCGAAGAGCCGTCAGATCACCATCGTCTGAGAAGTAAAAAATCTCGTCCCGTGGCGCTTCTTCAGCATCACCCGTGAGGTAGGGTAAGAAGTTGTAACCGTCGAGATGAACTTTGTAGCGCCGGTCGATCGCTCGGTGTCCCTTCAAGAGCTTTTCTTTGACATCAGCTTCGCCTGCGGCCGCAAGGAACGTGGGCATCCAATCCATATGATGCATGATGTCGTTAGACACGGAGTTCGCGTCGACTTTTCCTGGCCACCGAACCATGGCCGGTACACGCCAAGCACCTTCCCAGTTCGTGTTTTTCTCGCCGCGGAAGGGTGTCATTCCCGCGTCGGGCCAAGTGTTCATATGGGGCCCATTATCCGTCGAGTAGAACACCAGCGTGTTGTCGCTTATACCCAGCTCATCTACGAGCGAGAGAAACTCACCTACATGCGCGTCGTGTTCCAGCATTCCGCAGGTGTACTCGTCAGCTCTCGGATATTCTGCCTTGCAGCTGGCCATTTTCTCGTCCGATACGTGGGTGCGAAAATGCATTCGCGTACCGCTCCACCAGACGAAAAAGGGCGTGTCGTCCGCGACAGCTTTTTCGATAAAGGCCTTCGCCGCCGCGACGGTCTCGTCATCTACCGTCTCCATCCGTTTTTTAGTGAGAGGGCCCGTATCTTGTATGTCGCCATCAGCGGACGATTTGATAACACCTCTAGGTCCATAGCGCTCACGGAAGGCGGGGTCGCTCGGGTAGTCTTCGTTTTCCGGCTCTTCCTCGGCGTTGAGGTGGTATAAGTTGCCAAAAAATTCGTCAAAACCGTGGTTCGTTGGCAGGTGCTCATCGCGATCGCCGAGATGGTTCTTGCCAAATTGCCCGGTGACGTAGCCATGGTTTTTCAGCAATCCGGCGATCGTCGGGTCTTCTTCGCGCATGCCCAATTCTGCGCCGGGAAGTCCGACTTTCGACAGACCGGTTCGGAATACGGACTGACCTGTAATAAACGAAGAGCGACCGGCGGTGCAGCTTTGCTCGCCGTAGTAGTCGGTAAACATCATCCCCTCGCTCGCGATACGATCGATGTTTGGTGTTTGATAACCCATCATCCCCCGCGTGTAGGCGCTAATATTGGACTGGCCAACGTCATCGCCCCAGATAACTAGGATATTTGGCTTGTCGGCGGCCAAGGATAACGATGCCGCGCCGAGTGATAGTGCTGAAACCGATACAACGCGCGCTAGCGCGTTGATGGACCGTCGTCCGTACTTCCAGCTCATAGGTCTTCCCCCAAGTGAGTGCCATTTAGTGGCGTGATCGCAGACAGTTTTCACTGCCCACCGTTGTTATTTACGTGGTGTAAAAACATACTTCCAGTCTCTTTTCATATCGATAACTAGCCAGTTCTTCGCTGCCGCATCCGTTAAAGCCCGATCTAGACGTCCAATTGATGAATCACGATCGTACTTCCATTCTCGTTCCGCATCGGTGTGGCGTACGATGATAGCTAGGCTGGGGCCTTCTCCAGCGGTAACGTAGTCGAGCATTTCATAGTCACCATCCGAATTACCTACTGCGAGCACCGGACGTACTCCGAGTATTTGCTCGATAGAGACAGGTTTTCCTGGGCCATCGTTGAGATGGAGTAGTTCGCCTTTGCGTACGATACTGCGACTGGCAGGATCGTACTCTAATTTAACCCGACTTCCGATTATCTGGTCCGCCGGTATACCGTAAGCGGCTTCAGTCCACACTCGC
>JBCCQO010000247.1:0-5503 GCA_039024595.1 Pseudomonadota bacterium
ACAGGCGATATAGCGGCGATACGCCGCTTTGCACCGATGGACGCGACAACGAATCCTTCCCTTCTACTCAAGGCGGCCTCACTGGAGCAGTACCAGAGCCTCCTTAGAGCCGCTAAAGATCGTGCCAGCTCGGAGGGAGGTAGCGATGCGGAACAACTGAGTGCGAGCTGTGACTATTTTGCAGTGGCAGTGGGTAAGGAAATTTTGTCGATCATTCCGGGCAGAGTTTCAACGGAGGTCGACGCACGCCTATCCTTTGATGGCGGAGCGACACGCGCTAAGGCCCGTCGCTTGATTGGCCTCTACGAGGCAGAGGGGATCGCTCGAGACCGAATCCTAATCAAGGTCGCTTCAACTTGGGAAGGCATACTAGCGGCGGCGGAGCTCGAACGAGAAGGCATTCAATGCAATCTGACTCTGCTGTTTGGTTTTGCGCAAGCGCAAGCCTGTGCGGATGCAGGTGTGTTCTTAATCTCACCCTTCGTAGGCCGCATCCTCGACTGGCATAAGGCGCAAGGCCTGGAAGTGGCCAGCGCAGAAGACGACCCCGGTGTGCATTCCGTCCGGCGCATCTACAACTATTACAAAACGCACGGCTATGCGACGGTGGTTATGGGAGCGAGTTTTCGCAACACCGGTGAAGTCGAGGCCTTGGCCGGCTGTGATCGACTCACGATCAGCCCCGCATTGCTTGAGCAACTTGAAGGCGATGGCGGCGCATTGGAGCGAAAGCTCTCAGAACAGATGACCAACAGCGCAGATCAGAAAGCTGAGCTGACCGAGGCTGCATTTCGCCTCTCCACCAACCACGATGCGATGGCGACAGAGAAGCTCGCCGAAGGAATCAGAAACTTCATTGCGGATCAGGTTCGACTTGAAGAGGTTGTCAAAAACCTATGATAGGAGCCCTGAAAAAGCTATTCAGTGAGGACAGCACCAAGCAAGAACGGACTACCGATGAAACCAAGAGGTTAGCCGCTGCCGCCCTATTGATCGAGGTAGCGCGCGCCGACTTTCAACAAGATGCCTCCGAGGAGGCGTCCATGGCAGCGTTGCTGGCCAGTACACTGAAGCTGAGTGAGGCGCAGGTTGGCGAACTGTTGAGCGAGGCTGGCGAAGCGGTCGATCAGGCCACATCGCTTTATGAGTTTACTCGCGCGGTTAACGACTACTATAAGCGTGAGGACAAGATCGAGTTGATGACGTCCTTGTGGCAAGTCGCTTATGCGGATCAGTCCCTAGATAAATACGAAGAGCACATCATTCGGCGTGTTGCCGATTTGATCTACGTCTCTCATGAAGACTTTATTCGCTGCAAATTGAAGGTACGTAACGCTTTAGATGTTTAGCTTGAGTTTAGCTTGGGCTTTGCGGTCGTCGGTTAGACCGGCGTGCAACTTCGTCTAGGCCCGATTAGTCGAAGTGGCTTAACGTATCAACCAATTCGCTAAAGCGGGAACGATTCGCGTCCGAGACACCCATGAGCACATTGTGCGCCTCGAGGACTCGTTCACGGATGGCGCTTTCCGTGCCTGGCACCATCGGAATGTGTTCGCCGCACTTCGTCGCGCAGCAGGTGGATTCGAAAATTTCAAACAGCCTGTCCAATCCCATGCTGCTTAGCAAGCGGTTGATACCATCATCGCAGGAGTAAATAGCGGGCCGAAAGCCAAAGCGCTTGTCTACGGCTAAAGCCAGCTTCGCAAGCTGTCCGAGCGTGGTGCTGTCGATTCCCTCCGCGTCACAAAGATCTACCCATACGGAGCGGAACTCTGGATCCTCAAGCATTCCTTCCACATAGTCCTCGATAGAGGCGCAGAGCGTCAGACGCACATCTCCGACCAAACGGATGACATAGGCGCCGTTCTCCTTCGCCGCTAATACCCGTCCTTCACTCATCGCTGGCTCGCTTACTCACAAATAAGGCGGCGATATCGTCTGGAGCGGTAGCAGCTCCATCCAAGCCCAACTTGGACACGAGTTCATCCGGTGTGTCGGCGGTTTGTGCAAATACTTCCAGAAAAAAGGCTTCTTTATCGACCAGGTTTTTTCGCGGCAACACCTCAAAAATTCCATCGGAAAACAATGCCAGCATAAACGCATCGGGCAGCGCCATCTTCTGACTCGTGTAGCGCGCATCCTCCAACATCCCGACCGCGTTACCGTCACCGGCGAGGTAGCGGGCGCCTGCCTGAGAGACGAGAACCGGGAGGGGTAAGTGGCCAGCAACACTGTATTCCAGCGAGTTCGTATCGGAGTCTAAGACGCCAACGACCATGGTTGCGTACTTGCCTACATCGAGTTCTAAAAGCTCCTGGTTGGCGAGTTCGAGCATTCGAATGGGATTTAAAATAGTCGCGTCATTGCGTCGCAAATAATCGGAGCGCTTGCGTGCAAAAAGATTTTTCAACAGCACCGTCGCGAACGCCGAAGAACTGCCGTGACCAGACACGTCGGCCATGAAGAAAACAATGAAATGTTCGTCAACGGTAAAGTAGTCAGTGAAGTCGCCACTTAAGTACAGCGAAGGTATGACCGTATGACTGCACATATAGTCGCCCTTCACCATCGGTGAGTTAGGCAACATCCGCATTTGCACCTGACGGCCAGCTTGCTGATCCTGCTCCAGCACGCGAACCGTTTTCTTAAGCTGCCGGTTGGTTGCCTCGAGCTCTTGGCGTGACCGTCGCAGTTCGCGCCCCATGGAACGCAACTTTACGCACCGTTCCATAGACGCAAACAGGGCTTCCGTATCTTCAACCGGCGTGGCAAAGAAGTCATTCGCTCCCAGGCGCAATGCCCGCATCATGCTCGTAGAGCGGGATTCGTTGCTAAACATCATTACGGGAACTTGTACGTTGAGTTCGCGCAGGCTGATACCGTCTCGGGCCCACGCTTCGGGGGTTGCATGCACATCGCATAAAACAACGTCCCAGTCACTGCCTTCACCCAAGGAGGAACCTGAGGGATCGACAGATTCGGCAACAGAGGTAGTAAAGCCAGCGGAAGCCGCCAGATTGGCAAGCTCGGTAGCGCGATCTAGGTCATCATCGATGACCAGTACCTTACCGCTATAGGCCATTCATTGTTGCTGTGCGACTGCGAAGTCGGAACCCTACGCCGGGACTCTAGAGCAGGCAATAAAGACCCACTGCCTTTGAGGATAATTTCACAATTTTGCCCGACTTATTCCGCTTAGTACCGCTTGGCGGGCGTCAGAACTCGGACTCTGAGTCCCAGTCGTCCTCAAACTCGGAGAAGTCGTCGACGATTTTTCCGTCATTTACGAAGGCATCTCGCGATTGCAGGTAGGCATCTCGCACGAAAATGTAGCGATCTCCCGAAAGAAGCTGGTCTGTTTCTAGCAGCATGGATCGCAAGTGGACGAACTCGGTGGCCCACAGTGCATAGCGAATCGTTTCGTCCTCGACGTAGGGCGTTACCGAGAAGGCAAAGGTGTCGACAAGGGTCCCAGCGCCACTACGAATCGTACTCGGACCGAACAACGGCAACATCAAATAGGGGCCCTCTGGAAGTCCCCAGGTCGCCAACGTTTGCCCAAAGTCCGTCCGGCGCCGCTCGACGCCAAGCGGTGTCGCAACGTCGAAAATTCCGCCAATACCCAAGGTGCTGTTAATCAGTACCCGCCCCGTATTTCGAAAAGCACCATTCCAGTGCCACTGGAGCATCGAATTGAAGGCGCTAGTGACGTCGTAGAGATTGCCAAAAAAGTTGTTCACTCCCTGCTTCGCAGGGTTAGGAACGATCACATCGTAAGTCTTAGCGAGAGGTCTAAGCGCAAAACGATCGAGACCATTGTTGAAGGCAAAAACGCCCCGGTTGATCGACTCGAAGGGGTCTCGGGCATCATAGGGATCGCCGATTACCACAGAGTCCAAAGCAGCCACTTGGTCGGCTGAGGCAGTAGCGGAGAACTCATCGCTTTGCGCTAAGGCAACCTGTGGAAAAGCAATAACCGACGCCGAAAGGGCTGACAAGGCCAACGCTCTGCGGCTTGAGCGAACGATGGACGTCGTCATACCCAGCAAACGGTACGGCGCTGAAAGTACTGCAAACTTGCTAACGAGAATTTGGGCCACAGACCCCGGGCGAGGCCGAACACTGCATTCCGAGGCAGAAGCCAACGCCCGCTCAGCGCTAGAGAAAAAAACCATCATCCGTCTTGCCCTCCTTGCCCTCCTTGGTATTCATGAGAATAACGCCTCAGCTGCCTGCTATTACTCCTATCCACGAGCTGGTGGCGTTTGCCGCTGAGCGTGCTCCATTGTAACGCGAAGAGAAGTTATCGCCGCTAGCCGTCCCCGCTTGTCGCCGCAGTTTCCGCTCGAACCTTCTCGTTGACTTGGTGCAGGCAGAGCCAAGCTATCTCCAAAACTCCGGGGGTCCACCGCACGAAGCTAGCTAAGCTTACGCAACTGATCTAGATCATACTCGCGCAGCAAACGCGATTTTGCGCGACACTCAGTAACGAGTTTTGCAAGGTAGCGTTAACCACTCTCTGACAGTCTTTCAGTAGCTGCAGCCGGCAGGGCTTAGCATCGATCTAAGATATAGACGTCCAGAGCCAACACTTAGTTCCAAAAGTTCTATCCGATCATCAGCGTTGCGATCCAACGACAAATAACTCCTAATTGGCGCCTGTCGAGCTACTTAAAACAACCAATACGCTGAATAGGAAATCAGTGGGCTCCAATCCGTTTCATTGGAACTGGCAAGACTGCATGGTGCTACCCGTATAGTCACCAACGACTAACCTCTGAATCGATAGTGGCGCCTAGCTAACCGCGCCTGTTCTAAACATTCACTTTTCTGGGATTTGACCCCGAGTTTTCTGATACCAGGACTCAACGGTTTGCCAATGCGCTTTTAGCCGCTTCTCTGAGACCGGTCTTGACGTCCCCAGATGCTGTGCAAATAAAGAAACGCGGAATTCGCGCAGCATGATTTCATATTCGCGCGCGGCTACCGAAACCAGACCCAGCTGAGATACCTTCCGCTGCATTTCAGCAAGGGGCTCCAGAAGGGCATTGAGTCGCGCTTGGCAATCTTGATCCTTACGGAAATTACCTGCGAGTCGCTCGGCACGAATGTCCGCGGCTTTTGCGTAGCGTGGATAGTGACGAAGCTCATCGGAGACACTTGCGGCAAGTTCGGTAGCCGCCAGAAGTCGTTTCCTCTCCTCGTTTAAATCGGAGATCGCCACCGCGTAGGCTTTATCTGTGGCGCGAGCGACGCTTGAATCCCAAAGTGCTAACCCCTGAAGCAGATAACGTTCAAAATCATTTGCGGTTGAGACCGCGCCGCGCGCTACGCTCTTAGAGTACACTTCAAAGGCTTGCGGTTGACGACAGTCAGAGCTTCCTGAGCCCGCTGACTCAAGGGCAATTGCCGGCAACAGCCCGTTGATCAATTCTTCTCGATCCAATTCCAATCGCGCTAACTGAAGCATTACTGTGTTGCCCCTCAGCAACCGCTTACGCAA
>JBCCQO010000248.1:0-5425 GCA_039024595.1 Pseudomonadota bacterium
CGGTCTGTGATCGCCCGGTGGCTTATGGGACTGCCAGCCATAAACGCGCCCCCGTGGATGTACAAAAGACGCCGTTTGCTCGACGATCCCTTCGCCAACACCCACTCCCCTCTTACTTCAGCATTGTTGACAGGCTCAAACTCACACTCAAATTCACGGCCGGAGCTCATTCCATCCATAAACTCCCGAACCTGGCGCAAACGCTCTTTACCCAAGGGCATGCCACCTTCCTGGGCTCCGAAGGTCCGAATGACGCTAAGCGCCTCTCGCAGCTCCGGCGACTCAGGCGTATTGGGATGTTGCGGTAGCGGCTTGTCGAGATAGGACAAGTCCTCTCCTCGCAATACAAGATAGGAAAAAGCGAAAAAACCGACGATCGTAACTAGCAGCCAGAGCATCTGCGGAACTCCGAGATAATGGAAAGGCACGGATTATCCCAGAACACGGTTAGCCATAACCAGTTAGCAGCACGCTATAATTTGTGCTGGCGTTTTGCGGTTGGATTGAACAGACGTAGTCGTAAAACGAAGCGAAGTGTTCAAAAGAAAAGCGTGTTGCGAGCTAGAGAGTGCTCAGAGCAAGCGGGAAATCGACGAAAGTGATTGGCATTGGCTATCAAACTTTAGGTTTCAACTCTCTGGCAAGTGCCCTTGCTAGGAACTCGTCGGGAACGCATCTGGGATGGGTCTCTTAGCTTGAAGAAACCGAAACTTCGATATCGCGCCGCGAAGAAGCCGGTCCTTGGTACGAAGAGCAAGGCGGCTATTCGGGAGGAACTCGCCGCAGAAACCAACCGCTTTCTTCAGTCCGGTGGTGAGGTGCATGAAGTACCGGCAGGGACCAGTGCGTGGGAACCCGGAGCAAAACCGCCACCGTCAAGCCAACCGATTTTCAGCGAACCGAAGCAGCCGCGTACGCCGGTTCCGGATGTGGTCGCCGCCCTTGAGGCAAGAAGAGAGGCGATGAAGTCCAAAAACAGATCCGCACCGAAAACCACTGGAAAAACCAGCAAGCAAAAGCTCATCTACGACGATTTCGGCGAACCGCTTCGAAAGGTTTGGACCGACGAGTAGGCCGCCAGGCGTCCCCTTAAGCTAGCAATCGATGTTCGTCGATATTGACAGCGAAGCGCTTATGCCAACGCCCCTATTGCCCCTGCGCAATAGTGAACTGCCGCCCTTTCTAGTTCGTAACTAACGAATCACCCACTAGAAACTTTTCGCCATGATAAAGCTCGAAGAGAGCGTAACAGTCGCTCGACCGATCGATGAGTGTTTTACCTACGTTGCCGACTTTAGAAGTGCGGCGGAGTGGGACGTAACCGCCTACAAAGCTAAGAAGCTCACGCCCGGCCCAATCCGAATCGGCAGTGAGTTCGAGGTACGCTGCAAGTTGCCGCTGGGTTTTATCGATCTTATTTACACGGTAAAGGAGTACGACGCTCCCAAACGCGTGTCTTTTGACGCCAGCGGCTGGTTGTTTGATGCGGTCGATACAATTGAGTTCGTCGAGGAAGCCGCGAGCACCAAGATCAACTATAGCGCCGAGTTCCACTTCAAAGCGCCCTATGGAGCGCTTGAGAAAACGCTATTGCCGGGCATGAGGCGCATGGGACGGGCCGCGGTCAGAAGTCTTGGACGAGCTCTTGAAGACGAATTTCCAACTCCAAACACCAAGCGTTCTACCAGCAGCGCGGACCGTTTTTTGTGGCCTGGGATTGCCATGTTTAGCAAGTGGGGCTACACCCGCGGTCGCAAGCACTGGCAGCCAATAAGCGCATCGCAACGAGGTAAACGAGTCGTTGTGACCGGCGCCAGCTCAGGCCTCGGCCTGGCGACTGCCCAAGCCTTAGCAGCCAGGGGAGCCGAGCTGGTTCTGGTCATGCGCAACGAAAAACGCGCCAAAACGGTGGTGGCGGACCTGATCGCGGAAACGGGAAATCAGGAAATTCGCTACGAGCTTGCCGATCTCGCGTTAATGGGCGATGTCGATGCGCTCAGCAGCCGGCTATTGTGGGAAGGCAAACCGATTGACGTGCTGGTGAACAATGCAGGAGCGCTCTTCAACGAGCGTCGGGAAACATCGGAAGGTCTCGAACAGTCTTTCGCCTTGCTGTTGCTTAGCCCCTGGCGGCTTACCCGCGCTCTCTACCCGCTCCTCAAGGCTGCCGGAGAGAGTCGTGTTATTAACGTGGTCTCCGGCGGTATGTACACACAAGCCTTGAATGTCGAAGAACTGCAGGCGAAACCGGAAGGGTACAACGGGGCAATCGCCTACGCTCGTTGCAAGCGCGCTTTGACGGTAGTAACCGAAGAGTGGGCAGAAGACTGGGCCGACGACGGCATTGTGGTCAATGCAATGCACCCAGGTTGGGCTGACACCCCCGGTGTGGAAGACGCACTGCCTGGCTTCCACACGATCACAAAAAGGATTCTGCGATCGCCAGAGGAAGGTGCCGATACCATCGTCTGGCTCGCTGCCGCTTCAGAAGCGGCTGCGGTTAGTGGCAAACTCTTTCTTGATCGCGAAGCGCGCACTACGCACCTGCTAGCAAAGACACGAGAACGGCCAGGACAGCGAGAGCAACTCCTTCAGTTTCTGGAAGAGTTCTCGATCGAAACGGCTCAGGCCGCCTGAGAGCCCACCTCGCCAATCGTTAAATCAGCGAGCTTGGCGCGGTGCCAAGCCGCATCACCCCACAGACGAAGACTGTGTTCCTGGCGCTTGAAGTACAGGTGTAAGTAGCACTCCCAGGTAAACCCGATACCACCGTGACACTGCACGGCCCGACCGGAGGCGAAGCCCGCCGTATCGCTGGCCGAAGATTTGGTCATGTGAGCAAGGCTCAGGGCGCGCTCCGGCTCCGTGTCCAGCGCACAGGCCGCGCTGTACAACAGCGACTTACTTTCGTCGATTGAAATCATGACATTGACCAAATCATGCTTAACAGCCTGAAAAAAACCTAAAGGTCGGTCGAACTGCTTCCGCTGTTGCGCGTACTCGACGGTGGTTTGCAGTAACCACTCAGCCCCACCGACCATATCAGCGCTCACCAGTACCCAGATAGCCGGCAGCGCGTGTGCAAGGAAGGCCGCGCCATCACCGTTGATCTTGCTGCCTTCTACATCGTGAAAGTGAACTGTTGCCTGATCTCGTGTTAAATCGACGATCGCATCTGCTTCGACACGCACGCCCTCGGCGTTGCTGTCTACCCAATACAGTTCTCGCATGTCACCGTTCTGAGCGAGTACTAAAAAGCGATCCACCTTATTTGCGTCTTGAACGTAATGGGCGACTCCTTCAAGTCGGCCGTTCACCACTGCGACTCCTGGATTGTCTGTATCCCCGGCTTTATCCATAAGAGCAGGGCTTACGGAGCACCCTTCTAGGACCTCCGCCAGAGGTCCGGACGCCGCATCGCCGGCTGACGATAAAATGGCAGTTGACTGGAGAGTCGCCAAGAGCGGAGACGGACAAGCGGCGCGGCCATGCTCTTCCAACAAGCCCGCGACCGCCACATAGGGCATGCCGATGCCACCATAAGCTTCTGGCACCGTGAGGCCGGACCAACCGAGCTCGGCCATTTCACGCCACAGCTCTTCTGGCCAAGCGTTCACCCTGGCCAACTCGGGGTTGGGATCATCGGCGACGAGCTGGTGCAGTGCATCGACCGGGAGTTTCTCGGTAAAAAAACGCCTTGCGGAATCTTTTAAGAGGTTTGCTTCGTCTTCAAAGCCAAAATTCTTTGGTTGTGGCATCTTCAATCGCCTCCTACTTCGACTTCGCTAGACCGAGCACACGCTCGCCCAAGATATTCCGCTGAATTTCGCTGGTGCCCGCAGCAATCGTAATCCCATAGGAATTCATATAGGCGAGCGGCCATTGCCCCCGCGCGGGAGCGTTTTCATCGGCGAGATACAACGATCCCGCGGGACCGGCAATATCGAGGGCGAGCGCGGCAGTATCCTGAGACAGCTCCGATGCCAGTAATTTATTTTGCAGCGCAAGACGCATGGGATGGTCGTTCAATGCTGGTACCGATGCGCGCCTTTGATTCTCCGCAAAGGCCGTCTCTCGAATCAGCTGGCGCATGAGCCGATCACGAACCAGCGGATCATCGGCTGCGGTCTGACCATTGCGCCTGGTGTTCTTAGCAAGCTCAATGGCGCTACGAGCACTCACCGACAGTGAATTCCCACTCTTGAGGCCACCAGCGCGTGGCGTTACTAGGTCTCCGGCGCCCCTCTCGTGCAGTAGCGTGGTCATCGCGACTTGCCAACCCTTTCCCAATTCATCCAAGCGATAAGCGTCGTCGATTTCCAAATCTTCAAAGATCACTTCGTTGAACCCCGTCTCTCCCGTCATTTTTATGAGCGGTCGTACCGTGACGCCGTTACCCAGCGCCGACGCGATAGGAACCACAAAATAGGAAAGACCGTCGTACTTGTGTGACTTATCGGTCCTTAATAGCAAAATCATCCAATCAGCAAAGTGGGCGAGACTGGTCCAAACTTTGTGGCCGTTGATGACCCACTTGTTACCCTTCTGCTCCGCGAAGGTTTGCACGCTTGCGAGATCAGACCCGGCACCCGGTTCGCTGAAACCCTGGCACCATATGTCCTCACCGGAAAACAAACGCGGTAGAAGGCGCTGCTTGAGTTCGTCGGAAGCGTGGTAAAACACCGTCGGAGCCGCCATGCCAAGCCCGATAATGTTCGGGAAGTAAGGCGTCTTTGCGCCCAACAACTCCTCATTCGCAATACGCTGGCAGTCCGTCCGTCCACCGCCCCCGACTTCCTTCGGGTAATCGCATCCCACCAGTCCCGCATCGTAGGCTGCCTGCTGCCAGTGTTTAAGGTAGGCGAGCTGGTCTTCGGTCATGATTTCAAGCGCCGAAAGCGGTAAGCGCACGGATGGCTCGCCCGGATGATTTTCACCGATCCACTCGCGGCAGTAGTGCCGAAATTCCGCCTGTTCTTGCGTATCTTTTCGCTCTTGTTCAGCCATCTGATTTTCCTGTTATCTTGTTCTCAACAAATCGATTCTCATCCCGGGCACTGTTTCACGACAACCGCACCCCGTATTGCTGTGCCGCGGAGCATTCGCACCCTCTTCGGTCTCGCTCGGCGCGGGCAGCTACTTCCGATAATCCAAGGGCGGATCCCGATCACCGAGAAGCGCCTCATACTGAAAGTCCCCGCCACGAACCTGATCGAATTCGGCCTTTGCCGCCGCGCGCAGTTCAGGATCTTGGTAGAGCTGCACTGCAAAGCTGCTTAAGGCCCGGGCAGCCAGGTCGGCGCCCTTAAAGCCGATACTCATTCCGCCCGCGGCGACCGCTTGCCAACTGTGCGCAGCGGTTCCGGGTACCCAAGTCGCTATTCTTGCGCCGACGGTCGGCACGGCCATGGACACATCGCCGACG
>JBCCQO010000249.1:0-5407 GCA_039024595.1 Pseudomonadota bacterium
GGGGTGAGAACGATTTTCTTATCTTCGCAACGCGCCGGATTCTCGTCGGCCACTCTCCGCAGGGGACTGACGACTTCTCCGGACAGTTTGGCGGCCTCATCCAGTAAGGCAGAGGTCAAATCAGGACCCACGCCCATCTCGGCGAAGCGATCTAGTGATCCGAGATGTTCTCCGGCGTTCAGCACATCGTCGATGAGGAACTTCATATCCTCCACTGGTGCTCGATACATTTTTACTCCCCCGCTACAGATTCTCTAAACTTACAGCAAGCGTATTTTCGGCGGCGAAGTATACAGGGGTTGGCAGAACGCCCAAATCACCGCGATACTCGCCGACAACATTTGCCAACCTAGGCGTTTTTGCAGACAGGTTTTGCGGATCGTTTTCGTAGCCCCGTTTCAAAGACCCTGTTAGCAAGCCATTTTCGCAGACTAGTTTCGAAGACCATATTGCAGACCCTTCTCTCAGACCCTTTTCTCAGACCCTTTTCTCAGACATAGGAACTTGAGGTGAATCTTCATCGGATCGATTTGAATCTTCTTGTGTATCTCGATGCTTTACTTCGAGAACGTAACGTTACGCAGGCCGCCCAGCAGCTCAACCTGTCGCAGCCGGCCATGAGTAACGGACTCCGCCGTTTGCGAACGCTCTTTGATGATCCGTTGCTAGTAAGAACATCGGAAGGTATGACACCGACGGACCGAGCGTTAGAACTTGAACCGCTGGTGCGCGACGCGCTTGCGCGGATAGACCAGGCGGTCCAACCCCGTTCTGATTTCAAGCCGGAGACGGCCAGCACAGTATTTCGAATCATGGCAAGTGACTATGCGGAGTCGACGCTTTTCCCCGCCGTGCTCGCTGAACTGCGAGCACGCGCACCGAACCTCACGCTCGATATCATGACACCTTCGGACGTAAGCTTTCAGGACGTCGAACGCGGCAAAATCGATATGGTGATCAACCGCTTCGATGCGATGCCTCAGTCCTTCCATCAGATTCCCCTATGGATGGACGATTTCTCATGTCTACTGTCACCAAATCACCCCCTCTTGGATGACTTCACGCTCGACAACTACCTGCAGGCAGATCATGTATGGGTCAGTAAAACGGGCATGGGAATCGGGGTTGGGGTCAACCCGGACGATGTCCAGAGGCTGGGCTGGGTCGATCTTGCGCTGAACCGACTGGGTAAAAAGCGCAAAATTCGCGTGTTTACTCGCCACTACCAAGCCGCTATGACGCTTGCGGAACGAAATGACCTGGTGGTTACGCTACCGACAAGAGCAGCGCTTTTGAAACGGGATAATCCGCGCTTGGTACGGCGGGATCCGCCGCTGGAAATACCTCCCCTCGAGTTGAAAATGGCGTGGAGTCCTCTGCTCCAACACAACCCGGGCAACCGTTGGTTGCGACGCCTGATTGTGGCCACCGCTAGAGAAATCGCAGAGACTGAGCCGGAAGATTCATGACGCAAATGACCACGATCTAAGGCATACACTTGGGAAATTTAACTAGGGGAACTAAAATCCGCGCCTTCACGCAGATTTACACGTAGCTAACAAGGAGAAACCGATCATGACGAATCGGGTCGAACGCGCGGGTTTACAAGTTGAACCGGTCATTGCCGAACTGCTAGAAGAGCGCATTATTCCGGGTACCCAGGTAGAGGCATCGGACTTTTGGTCGGGCCTTGCTGCGACGCTCGCTGATCTAAGACCGAAGAACGAAGCGCTTCTTGCTAAGCGGGATGAAATTCAAGAGAAACTCGATCAGTGGCACAGCGCCAACCCTGGTGCAGAATTTGATAAGGAAAGCTATAAGGCATTTCTTGAAGAAATCGGCTACCTCTTGCCGGAGCCAGAACCTTTCCAGATCAGTACGGAAAATGTTGATCGAGAGGTAGCGCAGGTCGCCGGCCCGCAACTTGTGGTCCCCGTGATGAATGGTCGTTATGCGCTCAATGCAGCCAACGCGCGTTGGGGCAGCCTCTACGATGCGCTCTATGGTACCGACGTAATTTCAGAAGACGGTGGTGCTGAGCGAGCAGGCGGCTATAACCCCGTTAGGGGTGCCCGTGTTATCGCCTGGGCCCGGAACTTTCTGGACGCAAATTTTGCACTCAGCGATGGCAGCCACAGTGACGCGACCGGCTATCGGATTGAAAACCGAACACTCGTTGTGGTCAGCGGTGAATCTTCAACCGGTCTGGCGAAACCTGAACAGTTGATTGGCTATCTCGGAGAAGCGGCATCTCCTTCCGCTGTTCTGCTGCGGAACAACGGTCTTCACGTTGAAATTCAAATCGACCCCCTCAGTCCTATCGGCCAAGATGACAAAGCGGGCGTGAAAGATCTCTTACTAGAGTCTGCGATAACAACAATCCAAGACTGCGAAGATTCGGTCGCTGCGGTCGATGCGCAAGACAAAGCCGTGGTCTATGGCAATTGGCTGGGACTGATGAAAGGCGATCTCAGCGAGAGCTTCGCTAAGGGCGGAAAGACCCAGACCCGCACCTTAAACGCAGACCGCGTATACAAGGATCTCGCCGGTTCGGAGTTTTCCCTTCCCGGTAGGAGCCTGCTTTTCGTCCGCAACGTCGGGCATTTAATGACCAACGATGCAATCTTGGATCAAGAAGGTAAAGAAATCCCCGAAGGGATCATGGATGCGTTTTTTACGGCTTTGATAGCCAAGCATGATCTGCTCGGCAATGGCCCGCTGCGGAATTCCCGAGAAGGCAGCGTGTATATCGTTAAGCCGAAGATGCACGGACCAGACGAAGTCAGCTTCACCGAGGAGCTTTTCTCCCGCGTAGAGGATGTGCTCGGTCTTGAACGCAATACGCTTAAGCTTGGAATCATGGATGAAGAGCGACGCACGACGGTCAACCTGAAGGAGTGCATACGTCGAGCACAGGCCCGGGTCGTATTCATCAATACCGGGTTCCTAGATCGAACCGGCGATGAAATTCACACCAGTATGAAGGCGGCCGCAGTAACCCCCAAAGGCGAGATGAAGGGGGAAACCTGGATCAATGCTTACGAAGACTTCAATGTTGATGTTGGGATTGCTTGTGGACTGCCG
This sequence comes from Pseudomonadota bacterium, assembly GCA_039024595.1. Lineage (GTDB taxonomy): Bacteria > Pseudomonadota > Gammaproteobacteria > Pseudomonadales > Halieaceae > Congregibacter. The sequence continues at coordinate 3,085 of JBCCQO010000249.1, forward strand.
GGTCGAGCCCAAATCGGTAAAGGTATGTGGGCAATGCCCGACCTCATGGCAGGCATGCTTGAAGCGAAAATCGCCCATCCCAAAGCGGGCGCCAATACCGCTTGGGTGCCCTCACCGACCGCTGCGACGCTGCACGCTACCCACTATCACAGCGTTAGCGTTGCCGATATTCAGGCAGAGTTGGCCAACCGTTCACCCGCCTCTCTGGACGATGTTTTATTGGTGCCGCTACGCGGTGCAGAGGGAATGGACCCAGAGGCAATCCAAAGGGAACTGGACAATAACGCCCAGGGCATCCTTGGCTATGTGGTTCGCTGGGTAGAGCACGGCGTGGGTTGTTCAAAAGTACCCGACATCAACAATGTGGGGCTCATGGAAGATCGAGCGACGCTCAGAATATCGTCCCAGCACATAGCCAACTGGCTCGCTCACGGAGTCTGCTCAGCAGATCAAGTGCGCGAAACCCTTGAGCGCATGGCGAGCGTCGTCGATCAGCAGAATGCGGGTGATCCAAGCTACACGCCAATGACCTCAGATCTTGAGGCCAGCGTCGCATTCCAGGCTGCATGTGAGCTTGTATTCAAAGGGGTAGAACAGCCGAACGGATATACAGAACCCGTACTGCACGCGCGGCGACGTGAAGCGAAAGCGAAAGCGGCCTAGCGTCTAGCCAACCTCAAAAGCAGGTTTTCAAAGAAAGAGCTTTTCAGAAAAGGTGTTTTGGAAAGCGAAGTCGTTATGGTTGAACGAACCGCGGGGGCTTTAACAGCTCTGTATTAGCCCTCGCTGCCCTATCCTGCTGCTTGCTATCCAATCTCAAGCTTTAGCATTCTTGGCCTTGGCAGTACGGAATCGACAGCTGGCGTGAAGTCATCAACGAGCGCTGCGAGCGCTTAGCTCAAAGCGGCTCGAAACAAAGCCGCTAAGCGTCCTCCTCTACCGCAACCTCTTTGTATTGTAGATTCGTCAGCTGCTCCGAGAGCAAACCGAGCAAAAAGATAACAATGCCCGTTGATACCAGTAGCGCAGACATATTGGTGAAGCGGAGCGAGCCGGTCGTGAAAGCGCCTATCGCGTAGTTCAACATCCCAAGGCCAGACGTTAAGGCAGCGAAAGGAAAGTACACCTTTAACGGAGAGTATAGAGTGCCGATTTTGAAAATGATCAGTAGGAAACGAAGCCCATCACGCCAAACGTTTACGTGACTTTTACCGTCTCTCTTGACCACGTTAACTTGCATGAAGCCCACTGAATAACCGGCTCGATAAAACGCCATTGTTGACGTAGTCGGGTAGCTAAAACCATTGGGCAGCAAATACAGGAAGCTCAAAAACTTCCTTCTATTCACAACCCGAAAACCGGAGGTCAGGTCCTGAATTGGCTGGCCGACCATCCAGCTAGACAGCAGATTGTAGAACCCATTCGCGCCCCAGCGGGCGATACTCGCCTGCGAACCTAAACCGGAACGGGCGCCGACGACTAAATCGTAACCCTCTTCATACTTGTCCAGCAGTCGCGCTACATCGCTAGGTTGGTGTTGCCCATCACTGTCCATAAATACAATGACGTCACCGGAAGCTTCCTGTGCACCTCGCTTTATCGCAGCGCCGTTACCCTTACTGTAGGGCTGACTGACCACCCTAGCACCGGCTTCTAGTGCAATTGATCGCGTGCTGTCCGTCGACCCATCGTCAATCACCAATAATTCATAACCTGGATAGAGCTCGACTAGTTCTTGAACGACTATGCCGATAGTCGCCGCTTCATTTTTTGCTGGAAGGACTATAGAAACGTGCAAACTTCGGCGGCTCCCAACTGTTAGCGGACTCCGAAGGACTCCGAGCTTAAGTGACAAAAAACTTTATTCGCACATTATCAGTGATAACCCATACAAGAGAAATCACTTGTTTGCTGAATCAGTCGGCTTTATCCGTTGTTGTAGCCTACGCCGATCCTTTATCCAGAGGTATCCGAGAAATGCTCAAAGCTCACAGTCGCAAGACACTTTGGTGGCACCTAGCTTGTCACCTACTTTTTCGGCAAATGCATCAGACCGGGTACCTTCGCGTGTGATAGCGCTCTATGTCTAAGCCTCCGGTGTTACCAGCTCTGCCAGCACATAACGATCCAATCGGTCCAGGCGGCCCTCATGATCCAAAGCGTTGAGTTGGGAGACGGTTTTACCTAACGTCTGATGATCGCCTAAGAATTGGGACGCGCGCGCAAGAAGTAATAGTGCCGTTGTTTGCTCTGGCTGTTGTTCTAGGACCATTGCTGCATAGGTAAATGTTCCTAATGCGTTTCCTCTTTCCTGCTCAAACAA
>JBCCQO010000250.1:0-5393 GCA_039024595.1 Pseudomonadota bacterium
AAACCAGTACTTCGGCGCGGAACAAGTAGTTGTTGTCAGCGCATCGAGTAAAACCAGTATTGGTCTTGCTTACGCGCTTTCCCAGGATGAATCACCGACTGTGGTAGGTCTGACTTCAGCGGGGAACAAAGAGTTTGTTGCCGCGCTTGGCTACTATGAGAGCGTCGCAACCTATGACGCACTTGATGGGCTCGAAGACCGGCCAACGGTGATCGTGGATATGGCCGGCAACGGTGAACTGGTAGACCAGATGAAGAGCCGCCTAGGTGAAAACCTGAAGTACTTTGTTCGCGTGGGGATTACCCATTGGGAGCAGCAGTCCGCTAACCCGATGGACAGTAACGATAACGAAACCTTCTTTTTCGCGCCCAGTTACATGCTTGAGCGATCAGAGGCGAGTCCTGGCTTTGCGCAGATCGTCCAGGAGTTTGTCGCCACTGGCGCGCAGGAGAGCCTCGCATGGATGGAACTAAAAAATCTCGACGGCGTGCAGGGGCTTGCGAGCGTCTATGATGATATGTGTGCGGGCAAAGTATCTCCGAAGCTGGGTTTGATCTGCATGATGTGATTGCCCCAATCGCTACTCGGAGCTGCGCTGAGTCGGCGCCTCTGCCGACCCCGTATCGTGTGCGACCGGGTAAACTAGGGTCGTGCTTTAACATCAGGTAGGACTATGGCGAGTACACCGAATTCGGAAGATTGGGCCAACGAACGGGGTAAAAAATGGCTTGAGCATCTAGACGCGACAGAGAAAATGCTCGCGCCTGTTGATGAGCCCCTACTTGCTGCTCTAAGTCTCGATGGTGCTGCTAGAATCGCAGAGGTCGGCTGTGGTGGTGGGCAGACGACCATGGCGATAGCCGACGCGATGCCCGATTCCGCCATCGTACATGGCTTTGACATTTCTCCCGAGTTGGTCGCTCATGCGAGCTCAGTGCAAAGCGATTCTCGAATGTCGTTCTACTGTGAGGACGCCGCCAGCTTCACACCTGTTGGGGCACAATACGATCGACTGAGCTCCCGCTTTGGCATCATGTTTTTCCCCGATCCAGAAGCGGCTTTTCGAAATCTCGCAAACAATCTAATGACCGGTGGGCGCTTCGCCTTCGCTGTGTGGGGCCAGCCATCAGCAAATCCCTGGATGATGACCCTTCAAGCCGCACTGCGAGAAGAAGTCGAGGTGCCATCCCCGGAGCCTGACTCTCCCGGGCCATTCCGTTACGCCGAGGTGGGACCATTCATGGAGCTGCTCGGAAGAGCTGGGTTTTCGGACGTACAAGCAAGCCAATGGGTCGACTTGCTTGAACTCGGTGGAGGTTTGGATGCAAAGGCAGCTACGGAGTTTGCGATGTCGGCGCTCTCAATTTCAGATCTTGTCAAAGACGACGCGAATGCGGCGGCGCGAGTACGGACGAAACTACTGGATCGACTCGGCGCCCATGAGCAGGAAGGCGTGGTACGGCTACAGGGTTCGGTCCACATCGTAAGCGGAGTCAAGCTTTAGGCATCGCTTGTTCAACTATCTTCATCCCCGGGTAAAACAAACCACAGGCGCCAAACCCCACCGGTACCTTCAATATCAGGTGTCAGGGTTGTTCGGTGGTGCTATTTCCTAAGCGTAAGCGGTCTCCAACGGTAGGCCGACGAGACCAGAACATTCTAAGGTGCCGCTGTTTAACGCCCCCATCGTTAGTGCGCTGCCGCTCTCAGCTGCTAAGGAGCTAAGGAGCTACGGCACAACATCATGTCGATTTGTCCGTTTTCTCTGAGCACGTTGTAGTAGACAAACACCTGGCTGGTTCCAGATACGAGTTCCGCTTCATGTCGTACTGTCTGCTCAGCACCATTGTCGCAGCGGAGTGAGAAGCGATCGATTCCCTCATCAATACCATAGATCCATATCTGGCTATCGGATACATCACTGTAAACACTGCCTGGGTGGTCCTTTAAGGTTAGGCTGATGAACGAGCGTCCTCCTTTGGTCACAAACGGTTCCGCACTCTGCACATACCTCAGATCCGACTCCAAAGGCGGTTTGAGCACCGCGACTTCTTCGAAGAACTCGCCACCCGTATCGCGGTAAATGGTGATATCGCTTAAATCGGTGGTCGCATGAAACGCTAGATTGCCTCCAAACTCTGGTGGATACCATCCATAGGGATCGAATTTCACGCCTCGATCGTTCGTTAAGACCCGCTGCTCGCCCGTCGCAGCATTTACGTGCAGTACCTGGCCTTGCTCTGTCCCATCGGCGACCGTCGTTAGAAATTCGCTTGTTCCGCGGATCCATCGAAAACCGGCATAGCCGGGGCGCACGGGTGTCACACGGATATCCGCATCCGGTTCGTCTGTATTTAGATAACTGATCCAACCGCCGCCGAAGGGGCTGGAATTTTCCCGGGTCGCATAGACTAGATAGGTCGCCAAGGATGTAGGATTTTGACTGGGTAGCTGATTGATCCGGTCGAAGATGCCGCTTGTCAGCTGGGTGACGGTCCAGTCATCGGTTGCATCAGCTCGCGCCTGGAAGAACTGTAAGGTACCGTTGTCGGCGACAGCGTTAAAGTAGACCGCATTGCCAAAGGTGTCTTCACCGTATTCCGGGCCGTTGCGAGCTGAGACGAGACTCGCGACTTCTGCGATCGGAGGTGATTGGTCGATGTTTTCTAAGAGCAAACCGGATTCGGGATCAAAGGGAAGTTCGTGCAATAGCCCCTCGGATTGCAGAACGAGGTGTGCAGTGCGCGGGTGAATCTCAGGATCCACTGCGCTGTTGCCGGAGCCATTGAGTTGAATAGTCTCTGGTACTCGATTGACCACCTCGACCACTGTTCTACCAGCACAGGCTTTACGACAGTGGCCCAAGTCCTCGAAACGGAATATCAGCAGGGTGTCTTCATCAATATAGGGAGCTAAAAACTCTGTCTGAAATGGAGAAACCTGAGTCAACTCAACTTCCGGCCCGAGCACCTGTATCCATTTTGGGACCTGATTCCCCTCCGCGAGAGGTGGAGCAGGGTTTCTCAGTAGCACCCGTTCACCTTCTTCGACCAGCTGATCCGGCGTTTCTCGTCCTGCATGAAACCTGGAATCCAGCGTAAACGTGACTTGCTTCGAATATGCGCCACTCCCCTGAGCCAGGATAAAAACAGCGAGCACCATCGGACCTATCGGCATTTTCATAAAGCACACCTCCTAGGGTTTTAACGAGCGTGTGGCCAAAACCTGTCGTCCATCTGCTGCGACTTCGCGGTGCGCTAGGCAAAGGTTCCGCTCGCTTCGTCAAATAAAGTTTTGGTGAGGAGCCATCTCGCGCTAGAGTTCTGAGCGAACTCAGCTGATTTTTAGAGAACCACCGTGAAGAAGAAAAAGTATGAAGCCGAGCTTCGCAAGCTCCAGGAAGAACTCTGTGCCTTGCAGGAGTGGGTTAAGGAGTCCGGTGAGAGGGTAATCGTCGTGTTTGAGGGGCGCGACGCCGCTGGCAAAGGGGGCTGCATTCGCGCAATGACCGACCGAGTGTCATCGCGGGTTTTTCGTGTCGTTGCACTTCCGAAACCCTCCGATCGTGAACGTACGCAAATCTATATGCAGCGCTACATAAATCACTTTCCCGCAGCCGGCGAAATCGTGATTTTTGATCGAAGCTGGTACAACCGAGCGGGTGTTGAGCGCGTTATGGGTTTCTGCACCGAGGATCAACACAAACGATTCCTGCGCGAGTGTCCGGGATTCGAATACTCGATGATCGTCGACAATGGAATTCACTTCTTCAAGTACTGGTTAGAGGTTGGCGAAGAAGAGCAAGAACAACGTTTTCAAGATCGCATCGACGATCCGCTCAAACAATGGAAGCTTTCTCCAATCGACTTACCTTCGAGAGAGAAGTGGTTCGACTATTCTCGCGCTCGTGACGAGATGTTTGACGCAACCGATCGCGAGGAAGCCCCCTGGCACATCGTCCGTTCTGATGACAAGCGGAGCGCCCGGTTGAATCTCATCCGTCACTTTCTTGAGTCCATCCCCTATAAGAAAATCCCCATCGATCACGTCCAACTCCCTGAACGTGATATGAGTCGCGCCTACGATGATCAGGCATCCATGAAGAACCGGCGCTGGATAAAGGATCGCTACTCGGAATAGTTTGGGTTTTAGAAGACCAGTGAATTTATTTTAGAAACTTCCCTGCGGGATACGGGACGACAATCTCATCTAGTCGAAACGGTTGTTTTAACAAATCGAATCACTTCCACGTCTCCCTCCCAGCGTTCGCCACCGCTTAGGCGAAGCAAGTGGTCATTTGCCGCGTAGACCCAAGCACTTCTTCCACTGGCAACCGACTTCACCTGCTGTGCCTGGCGGTAGTCTGGACCAAGCAGGAGCAGGTCGCCATCACCTTCGCAAGCTTGTTGTCGGTCGCTTCTTTCCACTCTAGTGATAAAAATATCCGGATGGCCATCTTCATTGATGTCTGCCACGGCCATTGCTTTCGCTAGGCATTGCGTGGTGCGGAGGTCTGCTCTGGTACTGATGGGGCGTGAGAGGATTGCCTCTGCGTCTCCAGCGACAAGCGACTTTGGGTCGTAGACGACAAGGCTCCCACCACCACCGTTCAAAACGATACCGGCAACTAAGGGCGTGGTAGAAACCCGATTTATTGTTTCGAAAGCAACCCACCAACTGTCCTGAAATGGCAGAGGATGCTCGCGGAATCGGTAGTTACCCTCGTTCTGGTAATAGCTAGCCCCCTTCTTGCCTTTACAGACAACAATGTCATCTAGCTTTGGCCAATTGGAGGACGGAAGCGTGGCAAGACATCTACCTCCTCCTTCTTCTGGTAACGCGGTTTTGACCGCGGTGAAGCGTTCCATATCATTGCGATACAGCATCGATGCGTTTCGATTTTCATCTTCCCTTTCACCCCAGACGGTTACCAGAAGGTCGGGATATTCATCTTCATCTGCGGAAAGAAAACGCACGAACCGTCCACGGCCATAGGCATCTTCTGCACCGTGAAAAGCGGTGACCTTTTCATATTCGCCGTCCACTCCGACCGCTTTGAACAATAAGTTGCTCTTCTTACCCCTGCCTCGGTTAGCCCCAGCTGAACAATAAAGATCCAGATCGCCGTCCAAATCTATATCGGCTCCCGCACAGGCGTGGCGATCCTTTGAATAGGGAAACGCAAAGCTACCCTGCTGATAGCGTTCTCCATCGTAGTAAAAAATTCTGTCTTTATGGCGCTGCCCATGACCTCCAATGAAAACATCGTCGTCTCCATCTTGATCAAAATCTTCGACAGTCGCGGCCCAAATCTGTCTAGGTGTCATTTCGATTCGGCTGATGCTCGCAACCAGCATGGTTGTTTTCTGAGCGGACTGCTCGCTACCACAACT
>JBCCQO010000251.1:0-5355 GCA_039024595.1 Pseudomonadota bacterium
GCATCTTCTTCCCTGGCTTGGTGAGACGAAGAAGGTCGAACTGAGTCTTTCGAAGTTGCCTGTACTACCCGGTGTACTCGAGGCATCGAGTGCTGGGATTCGCAGTACAGCTTATGGCGCAAACCTTAGTGCTGCTGGCCTCGGAGAAAATGACAGCTTGCTGAACGATCTGCGCGCTTCATTACTCTTCGATCCGCAGACGAGTGGTGGTCTATTGGTAGCTGTCCCAGGGGAGCACAGTGAGGCTCTGCTAGAGGAGCTACTTGCCCATGGTTTTGACGCAGCCCGCATCGGGACCATTCAAACCCGGAATACTCCTGAACAGCCAAAGGTAAGTACCTTGCTTTAGGTATTTACGATTTACCGGCTCACACCGATACATAACCCCCGTCGACCGCAAGAGCTTGCCCGGTAACGAACGAGGCCGCATCGGAGCACAGCCAAGCCACCGTTTGCGCAACTTCTTCGGGTTCTCCAAACCGTTTCATTGGGTGCTGGGCCCGCATTACGCCGATGACCTTTTCATTATCGCCGACGGATCGTTCCGCCATCTCGGTCTGAATTACCGCGGGACAAACCGCATTTACCCGGATATTGCGAGGGCCGCCTTCGATAGCGCCTGCCTTGGTCAGCCCGACCACGCCGTGTTTGCTGGCGTGATAGGCTGCGCCAAAGGTACCGCCCAACAGGCCCGCTACCGAGGCTGTGTTCACGATGCTGCCATAGCCCTGCTTCTGCATTTGGCGAAGTTCCTGCTGCATACACAGCCAAACGCTTTTCAAATTTACTGCAATCACCCGGTCCCAACCTTCTTCAGAGGCTTCTGTTATTGGCACAGCGACTTCACCTTCGATGCCCGCGTTGTTAAAGGCACAGTCCAGCTTTTTATGCTTGTCGACTACCTCAGTAATGAGTCCTTCCACATCCGCTCGATTGGCAACATCGGCATAGACAAATTCTCCCTGGCCGCTGCTGTCGCACACGCTGGCTACTGTTTCCTCGCCCCCATCTCGGTTTATGTCAGAGACGACTACAAAAGCACCAAGTTCGGCCATCGCTAAGGCGGTTGCCCGGCCAATACCCGACCCACCACCGGTTATCAGGGCGACTTTTCCAGTCAGGTCGCTAGCGCGATTTGTTGGGCTCATACTGAGAATCCTTAACGTGTTGTTAGTTGACTTGCTTTGCTACCGCCATCTCACTCGCGCACGATAGCGCGACTGGCAGTTTTTCGGTCGAATACTGGTGGTACCCAAGCAGGCGCGAAGCCTGTAAGTTCGAACACCATTCTCGCATGCCTTACCAAGCGTCGTTGGAGGAAGAATTCATCGCGTCTCCACTTCGGATTCCCAACCGGCAAGCTCGACGACTATTGCTCGCCGCGCAGGGATTGAACAAAACTCCCACAGGAGCGATCGATCTTAAGCAGATGATCGAACGTTTGGGTTTCGTGCAACTCGATTCCATTCAGGTAGTTGCTCGCGCTCATCACCATATTCTCTGGAGCCGAAATCAAAACTACCGCGAGCTGATGTTGGATCGACACATGGCCGATGAGCGAAAAGTGTTTGAGCACTTCACTCATGACGCCTCGGTGGTACCGATCGACTTCTATCCGATGTGGCAACGGCAGTTTCGGCGCCTTGAGGAAAAAGTTCAGTCCTGGGGGTGGGATCGTGCAAAGTCTGCGGGAGTCGATCTCAGGAGCATAAAAAGGCGAATTCGTCAGGAGGGGCCGCTTTCCACCAAGGACTTCTCGACAAAGCTCGTTGGAGAAAAGTCGATGTGGTCGCGTCCACCGCACAAGCTCGCACTCGACTATCTCTGGTACGCCGGCGAGCTGTCGACGGCCCACCGGATAAATTTCACTAAGTTCTACGATCTTACCGAACGGGTCATCCCAGAGACCCATCGTCAGCGTTCGATCGGTGATCAGGATCAGATTCGCTGGCTTTGCGATGCTGCCTTGCGGCGGCTTGTGTTTGGCACAACCGGAGATATTCAGCGATTCTGGGATGCGGTTGATAGTGCGGAAGTTGGCGCGTGGGTTAAGGAAAAAGCTTCCCGACTGATGCCAGTGGACATTCAGGGCGCGGATAAATCTTGGCGCCGAGCCTGGGCATTTGAAGACGTTGAACAACAGCTCGCCCAGGTTCCAACGCCGACGAGCCGCCTGCGGATTCTGAATCCCTTCGACCCGCTGATCCGCGACCGGCAAAGACTAAAACACCTGTTCGGTTTCGACTATACCGTGGAGATGTTCGTCCCTGCCGCGAAGCGGAAATGGGGCTATTACGTGTACCCGATCCTTGAGGGAGACCGATTTGTGGGGCGGATTGAGGTGAAAGCCACACGGAAGAGCGGCACCCTAGAGGTAATGAATCTGTGGTCAGAATCGAAAATCAACTGGACAACCGCTCGAGCTGAAAAGCTTGCTGCGGAGCTGTTGCGATTAGGGCGCTTATCGAATACTCCTGAGATCGTCTGGAGCTGTCGTCGAGCACCGTCCCCATGCCCCTAGATAACTCTGGCTTTCTGCAATGAGCAATCCACGATTTCTTAGCGCAATTCCGATTGTTCAAGCACCGATGGCCGGAGTTCAAGACAGCCTTTTGACGATTGCTGTGTCTAATGCTGGAGGCGTTGGCTCCCTTCCCTGCGCAATGCTGTCGCCGCAGCAGCTGGAGCAGGAGTTGGACAAGATCCGCGAGGCAGCGATAGAAACTTACAACCTGAATTTCTTCTGTCATCGTGCGCCAGAACCAGATCCCGAGCGAGAATCACAATGGCATCAGCTCCTCGCCCCTTACTTTCGCGAGTTTGGGGTGGACCCCAGCGCTATTCCCTCCGGACCCGGGCGCATGCCTTTTTCCGCAGACACACTCGAGTTGCTGCGTCCAATCAGGCCCCCAATTGTGAGTTTCCACTTCGGTCTGCCCGCTGCTGAGTGGATCGAGGCAATCAAAGCGTGGGGAGGTCAAGTTTGGTCGTCGGCAACCACCTTGCAAGAAGCGAAATGGTTAAAGCGTCACGGCGCCGATGCTGTTATTGCTCAGGGAATAGAGGCAGGTGGCCATAGGGGTATGTTCCTGACTGAGGACTTAGCGACGCAAAAAGGTACCGGTGAGCTGCTCGATTCACTGCTAACCGAGATCGACGTGCCAGTCATCGCAGCTGGCGGTATTGCAAACCCGGAACGAGTAAAGCAGCTGTTGGCGCACGGCGCGTGGGCGGTCCAACTGGGTACGGCGTTCCTGTGCTGCGAAGAAGCCCTGACCTCGCCGATGCACAAAGCCAAGCTCTTGGGTCCTGTCGATCAAAGAACGGCGCTGACAAACCTCTTATCAGGAAGGCCTGCGCGAGGTCTGCTTAATCGTCTCATGGAAGACTTAGGTCCAATGAGCGACTCCACTCCGGAGTTTCCACACGCGTCGACGGCGCTGGCGCCATTGCGAGCGGCGGCGGAGTTACGCGGGAGGTCCGATTTTTCTCCACTGTGGTGCGGAACTGATACGTCGGGCTGCCGCGAGACTAGCGCCGCTGAACAGCTGCGGATGCTGTTTGGTCGGTAATCCAGAAGCTAAAGAACCCAATAGATGAAAGGATAGTAGTCACGCCTTTTAGGCTATGACCTGCACTACGATTGGCATAAAGCCGGGTTGCTGCTCTGGAATTGCAGTCACAATACGGCGTAGTAACGCACTATATAGGTGCAATATAGGGGCTGACGAGTACGAAGCGACCTATTCTGGTGCATTTGCAGCCGGGATTTTGGTCATGCTTGCTTTCCTAAATAGCTACAGAATTTATCCGAATATCGATTTGTCCTTTGCTCTCTGGTGCGTGCACCGTTTTCGCCCCGTCGCGCGTTTGTCTAAGGTAAAGTTGGAATAGAACCTGCTTGTTTGCCGGTTCCGGCATCGGTTCTCCTCTAAAACATCGAGAGCCTTTTGTAGATAGTAAAAAGAAGCATCTTTGGAGTTACGTTCACAATGAAAAGTAAGTTGGAATACATCTGGCTTGACGGTTACAAGCCGACGCAAAGCCTCCGCAGCAAAACGATGGTCCGCAAAGACTTTGACGGGTCCTTAGAGGCTTGCCCCATGTGGTCTTTCGACGGCAGTTCGACCGAACAAGCAGACGGTAGCGATTCAGATTGTTTGCTTAAGCCGGTAGCGATCATTCCCGATCCTGATCGTAAGAATTCTTACCTGGTAATGACCGAAGTATTAAACGCTGACGGTACTCCGCACGAGTCCAATGGCCGTGCCACAATCGATGAAGGGGAAGATGACGATGACTTCTGGTTCGGATTCGAGCAGGAGTACTTCCTTTGGGATCCGGCAACGGATCGTCCACCCGGCTTCCCTGCCGGTGGATACCCTGAGCCACAGGGTCCCTACTACTGTTCAGTAGGCGCTAAAAATGCGTATTGCCGAGATCTCGTTGACGAACATCTCGACCTTTGCCTCGAAGCGGGATTGAACGTAGAAGGTATCAATGCCGAAGTCGCGGCGGGTCAGTGGGAATTCCAGATCTTCGCCAAGGGCGCGAAGCGAGCGGGTGATGAAATTTGGTTGGGCCGCTATCTGCTTGAGCGCACCGCCGAAAAGTATGGCCTTGCCATCGACTATCATCCTAAGCCCCTGGGCGACACGGATTGGAACGGTTCCGGTATGCACGCTAACTTCTCTAATGGTCCGATGCGTGAGTCTGGTCAAGAAGAGACTTTCACTAAGATTTGCGAAGAATTCGGTAAAAACATCGAGCGCCACATCAGCGTGTACGGTGCGGACAACGATCAGCGTTTGACCGGCCAGCATGAGACGCAATCGATCGACGAGTTCAGCTACGGTGTATCGGACCGGGGCGCATCTATCCGTATTCCCGTGGGTACGATTGAAGATGGTTGGAAAGGCCGTCTTGAAGATCGTCGTCCAGCATCTAACGCCGACCCCTATAAGGTCGCGGCTGCAATCGTTAAGACGACAAAGGAAGCAGGCGTGTAGCCCTATACCGCTAAACGCCCATAAAAACCGGAGCTTAGCCTCCGGTTTTTTTATCCCTGGAAACTGTTAGAGCGACCGATCTTTGCGCTTGCGCGAGTGATCAACAGCCCATTAAGCGACGCCACCCGTAAATTCACAGAGCTACTTGCGAAGATCGCCAACTGAGCACCCCTGGTGGAACCTATTTAAAGCCTAGCTACCATCGCTAAAAACAGCCCACCGCCAAGCTAAACCCTCCTCCAAAGTCCGAAAACACTAAATGTGAGCCCATTTAGCGGGAAAGCGCGCGTGATAACCATGGCGCACCTCGTCGTTTTGCGCCGACCAACACGGAATGAGGATGCCC
>JBCCQO010000252.1:0-5352 GCA_039024595.1 Pseudomonadota bacterium
GCAATCGCTATTACTACAGCGTTTGACACTACCGTACTCGGCTTACTTATTGGAATCTTGGCCTACCTTGTCGGGCGCTGGCGTCGGTCGGCCTACGACCGCCTGCTCAGTTCGATGGACAAGGAACAAGGAGTCTCAGATGCGTGACTTTCGTAGCACGCGCTTTGATGAAGAGGGTCATTCCGCCGCGATCGGCGACCTGCCAAACCTCGCGGATCTGATGCTGGTCTTTGCCGTCGGTCTTATTGCAGCGATGGCCACAGCCTCTGGTGGAAAGATGATTCCGGAAGTCGTAGAAGCCGGGGAAGAACTGCCTCAACTTCCTGGTGATGCGCAGGCTGATGGTTCCGGTTTAGAAGCAGTAGGTCGCGTATTCCAAGATCCGGACACCGGCAAGATGTACGTAATTCGTTCTTCATCGGAAGCGCAGTAGGCTCGTAAGCCGTACCCAACACGCAGATACGCATTCCTTCGGCGGGAAAAACGCCCGAACAGTTCTACTTCATCGAGTGCCTAGCGCCCGCGCAGTGCCAACGATGCAAATGGATGCAAATGGGTGCAAATGGGTGCATATGAGAGTGGCGTCAAAGGTCACTCGCCGAGAAGAGCTTGCTTGAGTCGCCTGCTCGCTTCCTCATTAGCGGGAAGACCAATCCGAAGATGCTCCCGTGACCAGGAGAAGCGACGAACATAAATGCCTTTTCGTGCCAGTCTCTCCCAGCAGCGGTCGGCGTTATCCGTCCTTACGTAGGCGAAAAGATCAGTACCCGACCGATGAGCAAGGCCCACATCTCGAAGAAGACCGTCTAGACGCTCTCTTACCGTTCTCAGCCTCTGCCGGGTAGCTTGTTGCCAGGCTTCATCTTGATAGGCTCTGGTGCCTAGTCCCAGCGCCACGCCGCTGACGGGCCACGTTCCCAGCCGATTTCGCATTGCTTGCAGGACAGGCTCCGGACCTAGCATCGCCCCCAAACGCAGACCCGCAAGGCCAAAGAACTTACCAAAGGATCTAAGCACAATGAGGCCTTCGGTTCCTCCTTCACGGGCCAAGCTTAGTGATGGCATCAGGTCCGTATAGGCTTCATCAATAATTAGGAAACCACCTCTACTTGCAAGGGTGTGTTGGGCTTCGCGAAGTAGCTCCGGCTCGAAGACTCGCCCATCTGGATTGTTGGGATTGCAAAGCACAACGGCGTCCACGTCGCGAACGAACCGGAGCGGATCCGGGTCTTCAATCACATCAGCGCCGGCGGCGAGCCATACGCCACGGTGATCTCCGTAACTGGGTGCCAGCACCGCCACGCGACGTGGCGCGAGTATTGTGGGCAGCAAGCGAATCAGCAGTTCGCTGCCGGGACCGAGCAGCAGTTTATTCGAGTCGGTGCCGATAGTGTCGGCCATCGCTTCGCGACAGGCAGCATCAAGCTCCCGAGTAGGTAGATGCTCCGCGTACGAATTCATCGGCAAAGACCACGGATAGGGGAAGGGGTTTATCCCTGTGGATAGGTCGAGCCATGGCTCATCCACTTCGGGAAAGGCCTTGCGCATCGAATCAAGGGCTCCTCCATGGACGAGATCCCACTCGTTACCTACCTTACCTGCGTTTGAAACAGTCACGAAGAATTAGTCCCGACGGTAAGCACGATGGTCGTCAGGAGTAAGCTGGCAATAAACAGCGCTCGAACGTATACCCGCAGCGCTTGCACGATATCCTGGGCTTGCGGATCGGGCGCGGACGCGTTCAGCCAGGGTTCCGCACTGACTTTCTCAAGATAGCTGCGAGGTCCAGAAAGACGACGGTTAAGCGCGCCTGCCATAGCCGCTTCCGGCCAGCCGGCGTTTGGAGAGCGGTGTTTACGTGCGTCGCGCCACATCACCCTGAAGGCATTCGAGCGACCGCTGGCCACCGCAAGTAGCAAACCCGTGATCCGCGCGGGAAGGAGATTTGCGATATCGTCTAGGCGGGCGGCAAAGCGACCAAAGTACAAGTAGCGCTTCGTTCTGTGCCCAATCATCGAATCCAGCGTGTTAATGGCCTTGTAGATCGCGAGGCCGGGCAACCCACAAAGGAGACCCCAGAACAGCGGAGCGATCACCCCATCAGAGCTGTTTTCGGCAAGGCTTTCGATACTTGCGCGGCAGACTCCAGCCCCATCCAGCTGTCTTGGATCCCGTCCCACAATCAGGGCGACGGTAGAACGTGCCTGCTTGAGGTTGCCCACCCTCATAGGAATCGCTACCGCTGAGACATGCTCATAGAGACTTCGTGAGGCAAGTAAACTTGAGGCGAGCAGTGCTTGGATGGCGAAAGCAGCGGGTCCAGATCCGGTCAGCTCAACTAAGGCAAGCGCTACCAACGCGGTGACAAAGACGACGACAAGCGTTGTGACCGCGCCCAACAAAACGCCAGCTTTGCTTGAAGCTGTTGCCCGGTTCAGCCGCTGTTCCAGCTGCGACACCAAGGCCCCTATCCATACCGTCGGATGGGCGACTAAACGATACACTGGCTCGGGCCATCCAAACACCGCCTCCAGGAGGAGCGCCGTGAGCATGAGTGCGGCTGTGTTACCCCAGTACTCTATAGGCATGATGGGCATGTTGGTCCGGTTGCTCGGGCGGACTGCTCGTTAGCACGGTGACCCGTTGCTTGCCGTTAGCTCACATCAAGCGCGTAGCTACGCAGTAGTTCTAGCGGGACCGTTTCTGTTGCGCGTTGGTGCGTCCGTCGCAGGTAGACACGCGGCGCCTTGTCTGCCTGCTGTGCTTCTAACCAGCGGGAAGCACAGAGGCACCAGCACTGGCCTGCCTTAAGGCCGGGAAAGTCATACAGGGGCATCGGTGTCATTAAGTCGTTACCTCGACTTCGGGAGAATTCGAGAAACTCTTGGCTCAGTTCGACACACACGGTGTGCGATCCCACATCTCGATTGCTGGTGTTGCAGCAGCCGTCGCGAAAAAAACCGGTAACGGGGTCGGTGCCGCAGGGCTCCAAAGCTTCACCAAATACATTTAGGGACTCAGCTTTTTCCATCTAGGCCACTGTCGCAGTGTCAAAGGCGTTGAAATCCGCTACCAGCGCTTTCGCGGCTGTGTCGATGATCGTCTGCCCATTTTCTGGTGTGGCCTGAGAGGGATCCGATCCGATACGACCATCGGGAAAGGTTGCCCGGTAGTTCTTGGCGTCGGTGAAAGACGCCACCGGAGCCACTTTTGGCGACATCTCAACGTCCTTTACTTGATCGGGATAGGCAGCATAGGTCACTGCGACTTCGGACGCCGTCGCGTGAAAGCCTTCGCCGACGGGATGCAGTTTTTGGCAAAGTGCCGGAATGCCGGAAAGCTCCCACCAGTTTCGCTGCTTCAGCGTCAGCGCCGGAATAAGCGGCTCCGGGCCCTGCAGGCTCCGTTCAGCATAGACTTCGGCAAACGCCGCCCCAATCGTAGCGACGTTACCTCCATGCCCGTTGAGCCAGTAGATACGTTGGAATCCGTGTTGGCGTAACGACGCGCACCAATCATGAATGGCGGCGATCATCGTGCTGGGTCGTAAGGTGATGGTTCCGGAAAACGCTAAATGATGTTGGGCGCAACCGACGTTGAAGGTCGGGCCAACTAGCATCGGTTTATCGCTCAGCTCAGCCGCGCTTTTTGCGATCACTTCTGGGCATATGGCGTCCGTTCCAAGCAGGCCGTTGGGTCCGTGTTGTTCCGTAGAACCTATCGGAATCACAATCGAGCGACGGTTGTCGAGATAGCGGTCTATTTCGGGCCAAGTGGCTAGGGAAAGAAGCACGAGTTTCTCCAATGAATTCACCAACGGAATCTTAACTCGATTTAGGCCAAGAAATTACGCCCTTGACGCCGCTGCCGACTATTCTCTCTCTCGAAGCAGCTCTTCGTAGACGCGAATGGTCTTGCGGGTCATTTCCTCCAACAAAAACTCGGTGTTCTTACGAGGGGGGGCGTACTCGCCCTTGAGAATAGCGCGTACGGTTTCAACCGCCGCGTCGGTGTCTCCCACCGCGATAGCGCCGTGGGGATAGAGGGCCGCAAGGATTTCCGCCACGCCACCGTGTGCATACCCAGCGGCCGGCCGTCCCTCGCTGAGTGGCTCAAGCACCGTTCTCCCAAAGGATTCAGGCTGCCGCGACAAAGACAGCACCACATCAGATACAGCGTAGATGTCACGAAGGTCATCCCGATGTCCGGCAAAGGTGATATCGGCGCCCAGGCCTTGCTGGGCGACGGTGTCATACAGTTCACGTGCATAGGCGAGGCGCTTTTTGTCTTCCCCACCCACGATCAGCCCGTGGATGGGCACCCCGGCGTCCTTTAGCTTGCGAATGATTTCGAAGAAATCGTGATGACCCTTCAAGCGAGTAAGTCGACCGGGGAGGGTGACTACACGCCGATCCAAAAGCTGAGGATGTTCCCGATACCATTCGGAAAGCCAGCTATCTCTAGGCTTATGCTGATGAGGAAACTCTAGCGGGTTGATGCCTCGATAGATTAACCGAAGTTTCTTCGCATCACAGCGAGGATAGTTCTTCAGTACATATTCGCGGATTGATTCCGACACAACGATGACGCGCTCCCCATAGGTAACGATCTCGCTGTAGCGACTCACGGAGTGGGCGCCGTGAACCGTCGTCACCAAACGCGGTCTCGAGCGGTCGGCGAGGGCGCGCCAAGCGAGCCAGTTCACCCATCCGGGCATACGAGAACGCAAGTGAACGATGTCGAAATTCTGTTCTAGGAGCCAACGCCGGTAAGGTCTAACCTGGCGGAAGGTAAACGGCGACTTGCTCCCCAGATCCCAGCTGTGGTGTTGCGATCCGTGCCGCTCCAACCTCGTCACGAGCCGCCCGCCCGCACTCGCGACGTGCGACTCGTGTCCCGCATCGACGAGGGCGGCCGCAAGATCAAGGGTACCCCGTTCGACGCCTCCGCTATCGAGACTGGGTAATACTTGGAGGACTTTCATTGAAGACTTTCATTGGAATAGGTTGCGCACAAACCGTCGACTGAGGCGCCAGACTACACGCCCTAAGCGCCATTTTTAACCCAAGTGAGACCATGAATGCGATAATGCCTTGGCGTAGTACCTAGCCAAGAGACTTAGCAGAGAACCTAAGTGGCGAACTTGAGCCGGGAACTTGAGCCAGGAACTTAAGTCGAGAACTTAGGCCTGGAACCTGGGCGGAGAAGCCAATAAGAGATAATGAAAGCAAGTACGGCCCCCTCGTGCATAGTATGCGTTTTTTGACTTTAGCGGCTGCTGATGGAAGTGCTGCTAAGTCAAGGGCCGCTAATAGTGGACAGTGACAGCAAGTGAATAAAAAACGAAACGAC
>JBCCQO010000253.1:0-5318 GCA_039024595.1 Pseudomonadota bacterium
TAGAGAGCGACATCCGCAAATTCTCGATAGTCCAGGCCCGCTCGGCGCAGCTGCTTATCATCAAGACGAAAGCCAAGCGGTTTTATGAGATGAAGCTGACAGCCGGTGTTCGCGCACAGGCGCATAATATTGCCCGTGTTGGGCGGAATTTCAGGCTCAAAGAGTGCAACGTGAAACATGCTGCAGTACGGCAATTACATTTCGCTGCCAGCGAAAGAGGTCAGACGGGAGACTTCAACCTTCTGGCTAGCCGTTCATCTCCAATTCTTTCATTTTTCGCGTCAAGGTATTGCGTCCCCAGCCTAGGAGTTCTGCCGCATCCCGTTTTCGCCCTCTAGTATGGGCGAGTGCCACGTCGATTAGCGCGCGCTCGAAGGTCGGCACTGCTTCGCGAAGAATATGTTGTTTTCCATGAACCAATTCGTTTCGAGCCCATTGGCAGAGAAGCTCGCGCCAGTGGGTCTCATGCCCACCATCGCTCTCCTCCGATTTTCGTCCGAGCTCCGGTGGCAGGTCGGTTAAATGAATTTCTCTTCCAGAGGCCATGACCGTGAGCCAGCGGCAGGTGTTCTCGAGCTGGCGCACATTTCCTGGCCATTCAAGGGACATTAGGAACTGCTCGGTTTCGCTGAGAAGTATTTTCGGCTCTCCACCCAGCTCCTTGGCAGCTTGTTCGAAGAAAAAGCGCATGAGCTTGGGAATGTCTTCGCGCCGCTCCGCCAGCGTGGGTATGTGTATTCGAATGACGTTCAGGCGATGAAAGAGGTCCTCTCGGAAATCGCCTTGACGGACAAGTCCCTCTAGATCCTGATGAGTCGCTGCAATGATGCGTACATCGGTTCGCAGCGAGGTATGGCCGCCGACACGATAAAACTCGCCGTCGGCCAGTACGCGCAGCAAGCGCGTTTGTGTTTCCGCCGGCATATCTCCAATTTCATCGAGAAACAGTGTGCCTCCATTCGCCTGTTCAAAGCGGCCTTCCCGCCGCGTGTTTGCTCCCGTGAAGGCACCTTTTTCATGGCCGAAAAGTTCTGATTCCATCAGGTCTCTGGGTATTGCTGCCATGTTAAGGGCAATGAAGGGCCCCGGGGCTCGCGGGCTGTGACGGTGCAGCGCCCTTGCGACCAGCTCCTTACCGGTTCCAGATTCTCCGTTGATCAGCACGGTGATGTTGCTGTGAGCAAGGCGTCCAATCGCGCGAAAGACTTCTTGCATCGCTGGCGCTTCACCGATGATTTCCGGCGTGCTTTCTTCCGAGGCGAGCACTCGTACGTTGCCCGTAACCCGCTCCCGGGCCTGGGCCAGAGCGCGCTCGGTAACCGCGACGACTTCGTCTATGTCGAAGGGCTTGGGCAGGTATTCAAAGGCCCCTTGCTGGTACGAAGCGACGGCGCTGTCAAGATCCGAGTGCGCCGTAGTGATGATCACGGGTAGCGCGGGATGCTCACTGCGAATGCGCTCAAGCAACTCTAGGCCATCGAGCCCGGGCATTCGGATATCGCTAATGACCACGTCCGGTTGCTGGCTCTCGAGTTCCTTAAGCAACGACTCGGCGTCGCTAAAGCACTCCTGTTGGATGCCGGCTTGCGTGAGTGCTCTTTCGAGCACCCAACGAATTGATTGGTCGTCATCGACTACCCAAACTGAACCAAGCTTTTCCACATTAGGAGTCCATCGGTAAGAAGATTGAGAAACAGGTGTCGCCGGGTTTGCTATCACAGCTAAGCAGTCCTCCGTGACGGTGCACGATCGCTTGAGATATGGAGAGGCCTAATCCGGTGCCTTCTGCGCGCCCACTCACCATGGGAACGAACAAATTTTCTCGGATTGCCTCTGGGATGCCCGGACCGTTATCGCAAACATCTATGCGACAGACGAGCCGATGGCGTGTACTACCAATAGTGAATTGTCGTTGCGAGCGACTGCGCAGTTTTATCGCCGAGTGGCTTTGGTTTTGTGTTGCCTGGAGGGCATTTCTTAGTATGTTTAAAAAAGCTTGGATGAGCTGTGACCGATCTCCCTGGATTTCCGGAAGGCTTGGATCGTAGTCACGATCGAGGTGGAGACGATCTCCAGCTTCAACCCACAACAGCTGGGCGACATGTTCAACAACCTCATGGATGTTGATGGCCGCCATCGCAGGTTGCTGGTTCGGCCCTAAAAGCTGATCGACGAGCTTTCGCAAACGATCCGCTTCTTGGATGATGATTCCCGTGTACTCTTGAAGGGATCCTGGTGGCAATTCCCGTTCAAGGAGTTGTGCTGCCCCTCGTATACCACCTAGTGGATTCTTGATCTCGTGCGCGAGACCACGGACCACCGTTCGTGTGGTCTGTTGCGCATTGATCAAATTTTCTTCCCGACTTATTCGCAATAGTCGATCCACCGGTTGCAACTCGATCAGGAACGAAAGTCCGGCAACTTCGCGAAGTGGAGTGATCACCATGTCGGCGGTGGTCGGTTGTCCGTCTCGCATTTCCAACGCTAAGCCACGGCGTACGATCGCTCGCTGCTCACGACGAGCTTGCTGAATTGTGTCCCGCCACTTCACGCTCTCGCTGGCAAACTCACCCAGCGGACGGCCGAACACTCTGGCTTCAGATAGCTGCAAGAGCTCTTCGGCCGCAGGATTGATCAGACGGACCCGTTGGTCGCTGTCCAGGCCTATGACGCCGCTGCTTATATTGTCGATAATGTCTTGTTGCAGCATGGTGGGGCACGAAGCCGCCGGTCTAGTTCACTGTGATCGAAGAACTTAGCAAAAACGACGCCATATCTAATTCACGCACCATCTGAGACGAAAATTTCAGAAAAATCAATGCTTAAAGGTAAGCGAATACTTACTTACTTATCGATTATGCCTGCTTTTGATGCGTTTTCTTCGTTAAGTGACCACCGGCAACCTTATTAAGGAGAGGGTTCGCACCATATTAGTGCGTCGCGCTAGCGTTGCACAAGTCGCGAAACTTCGCACAGGATGGAATGTTTGTGCCCTAGAAGAGAAGTCCTCGGGACTGAAGCTATCCAATCCAGCTTCGATCGATAGGTATATTTGACGGGTGTATGGGCCCGTATCCGAGTACCGCAGGGTTTTTGGTCCGGCGCCCTAGCGACGGAGGATTGAGGGCCGAAGAACGTATACGCGTACGGGATCCGAGCTGGCTACAGTCTTACCAGAACTACTCGTTCTCTCGACCACGAGATCATGAGGGCCTCGCAGTGCTCCTTCTATGAACCAGCTTTGCCCAGTCTGGGGGTTACCGACTGGCTGACCATCCATAGTCAGCAATAGACGTTCATTGCTTGCCAGTGGTGGCGTTACGGAGGCCGATACGCTGAAATTTCCCGGCCCCATGGCAATAGTCGCTTCATTCGCTGGGGACGAGATTTCCACGGTGAGTGGGACCGGTTTTGGTGCTGGCGACTCGCTTTTACGCGCCGGCAAGGTGGGTGAAGCAATCGGTGAGGCTGTATTTAGGTCTTGAAGTTCAACCTCCTCTACCTTCTGAGTGTCTCCATCACCGATCGAATCGGGTCGATCGGTGAATACCACGCCCTCTTTCTCGTCCGTAATCTTGTAGATCTGCCCCTGGACCGCGCTTGAACTCAAAAGCACAGCGGCAACTGCGGAGCAGGCGAACTTGGATAGGTTTCTACTCACAGCGTTTCATCCTCCCGGAAGTGTTGCGCAGCCAGCAAGCACCTTCTTGCCTCTGGGTCACACGCTTACACGGAATAGTACATGTCGAACTCAACCGGATGTGTGGTCATCTGTAAACGCTCGACTTCTTCCCGCTTTAGACTCATATAAGCGTCTATCATCGAATCGGTAAATACATCACCGGCGGTAAGAAACGCTCGATCCGAATCCAGTGCCTGTAGCGCGATTTCTAAACTTGGTGCCACACTCGGAATATGATCTGCCTCACTGGAGCTGAGTGCATACAAGTCTTGTTCATACGCTTCGCCTGGCCCGATCTTGTTCTGAATTCCGTCCAGTCCCGCCATCAGCATCGCGGAGAAGGCGAGATAGGGGTTTGCACTGGGGTCGGGAAATCGAACTTCGATACGGCGCCCCGCCGCTGAAGCCTCGTAGGGGATGCGTATTGCCGCCGAGCGATTGCGCGCTGAGTAAGCCAGCATCACTGGCGCCTCGAAACCGGGAACAAGCCGTTTATAGCTGTTGGTGGATGCATTAGCGAAGGCATTGAGTGCGCGTGCGTGCTTAATGATGCCACCGATGTAAAAGAGAGCGGTTTCCGACAAACCGGCATAGTGATCTCCAGCGAAGATGTTTTCTCCACCCCGACTGATCGATTGATGTACATGCATTCCGGAGCCGTTATCGCCGACGATCGGTTTCGGCATGAAAGTCGCCGTTTTGCCATAAGCATGTGCAATGTTGAGTACGCAGTACTTAAGTATTTGCACTTCGTCCGCCTTACGAACGAGCGTGTTGTATCTAACCGCTACTTCACATTGACCAGCGGTACCTACTTCATGGTGATGAGCTTCAACGGACAAACCCATCTGCTCCATCGCGGAACACATCGCCGCTCGAATATCGTGAAGGGAATCAACCGGTGGTACGGGGAAGTACCCCCCTTTAACCGCTGGGCGGTGGCCGATGTTGCCGTCGCCGAAGGATGCGCTGCTGGCCCATGCCGCTTCGTTAGAAGCGATCGCATAACTCGCTCCTGCCATATCCGCGTGCCATTTCACATCATCAAACACGAAAAACTCCGGCTCCGGGCCAAAGTACGCGACATCACCAATGCCGGTATCCGCGAGGTAGGCTTGGGCTCGTTCAGCCAGAGAACGCGGGTCGCGCTCGTATCCCTGCCGGGTCGTGGGTTCTACCACGTTGCAACGAAGTAAAATGGTGCTGTCGTCAGCGAAGGGGTCCAAAACCGCGGAGGTATCGTCTGGCATCAGCGTCATATCGGATTCGTTGATCGATTTCCAGCCTGCGATTGACGAGCCGTCGAACATCTTTCCTCTACTAAAAAAGTCCTCTGTGACCTCACTCGCAGGGATCGATACATGCTGTTCCTTACCGCGCGTATCGGTGAAGCGCAGATCCACCCAGCTAGCTTCTCTATCCTTGATGAGGCGAAGGGTCTTTTCTGACATGCCGGTTCCTAGGTCATAAAACTTAAGTGCAAGCGAAATTCTTCGCCGATTTTGTCCGTACCCTAGCACTAAATTTGTCGAGGTAAGAGTCTCGGTTTTGTTGCTCAGCGGGTGGCCCCATCTCCTCGCGTCGGTTCTACGTAGTAATGAGGCAAATAACCAAGCACAGAGCTACTCAGGAAAAA
>JBCCQO010000254.1:0-5318 GCA_039024595.1 Pseudomonadota bacterium
CCTCGTCGCTGCCTACGTCTTCGGTCTCAGTCAGTAACATGACGCGAAGCGCGACCGGATTTTCTAAATCCGGACTCTCTAGTGCGCAGCAGGTTGCCGATGCTGCGGTCTCTGGCGAGCCACATCATTCTTCCGTCGAATGTGAATCAGGAAGTAATGGAGAGCGCACGCATCAAGAACCTACGCCCTCTCCAGAATTGATACCTGCGCAGGAACTACTGCCTGCGGAAGTACAAGAGATCGATCTTTAT
Source organism: Pseudomonadota bacterium (assembly GCA_039024595.1). Taxonomy (GTDB): domain Bacteria; phylum Pseudomonadota; class Gammaproteobacteria; order Pseudomonadales; family Halieaceae; genus Congregibacter. Next base: position 252 of record JBCCQO010000254.1, read on the forward strand.
CAGCGCAGAGAGAAAATCTACACCCGTAACATAGAAGGCTTCTACCAGCGCATCCGCATGTTCACCGGTTGGCCCTTACTGGTCGGCTACTTTGGGCTGCCCTGGCTGAACATTGATGGCAGACAGGCGCTCTGGTTCGATCTTCCGTCGCGGAAGTTTCACCTATTGACGCTGACCCTGTGGCCGCAAGATCTGTCGCTGCTCGCCTTCTTGCTGATCATTGCGGCGTTTAGCCTGTTCACCGTCACCGTTTTCGCTGGCCGAGTTTGGTGTGGCTATACCTGTCCTCAGACGGTTTGGACCAGCATGTTTATGTGGATCGAACAGAAGTGCGAGGGCACGAGAAATCAGCGAATCAAACTCGACAAGCAAGCCTGGAGTATTTCTAAAGGCAGAAAGAAACTGGGTAAGCACACGGCCTGGTTCATGCTCTCGTTGTTTACCGGCCTGACGTTCGTGGGCTATTTCTACCCGGTGCGAGACCTTACCTATGAGTTACTCACCGTATCCACTGGTCGATGGCAGTGGTCCTGGACATTGTTCTTCACGCTGGCCACCTACATCAACGCTGGCTGGATGCGTGAGCAGGTGTGTATGTACATGTGCCCCTATGCACGTTTCCAATCGGTAATGTTCGACAAAGATACGCTGATCGTGTCCTACGATGCGCATCGTGGTGAGCAACGAGGATCGCGAAAAAGAGGTGCGGATCCTCGCAGTCTTGGCCTCGGCGACTGCATCGACTGCAATTTGTGTGTTCAGGTCTGTCCCGTAGGCATCGATATACGTGATGGTCTTCAGTATCAATGTATCGGTTGTGCCTTGTGCGTCGATGCCTGCAACTCGGTCATGGCCAAGATGGACTACCAACCGGGCCTTGTCTCCTACACTAGCGAACACCAACTCGACGGAGGGAAAACCCACTGGTTGCGGCCACGCGTGCTCGGCTATTCGATGATGATTTTGCTCGCCCTCGGGGCGTTCGCATACACACTTCTTACCCGGGTACCTCTGGAGATGACCGTCATCCGCGACCGAAACACCCTGTTCGTCGAAGCAAGCGACGGTGCCGTTGAAAACGTCTACCAGCTGCGCGTCGTCAATATGGATTCGCATGGGCACGACTTTGTGCTGCAAGCCACTGGAATAGCGGGCGCTGAACTTATTGGTGAACAAGACTTTTACCTCCCCCCAGCATCGGATCGAGACATTTACCTACGCGTTCGAGTCGCCGCCGAGTACCTACAGGCAACGGGCCGGAACCTGAACTTTGTCATAAAGGCAAAGGACACAAGCAGCCTGAGCGTCAGCGCCGAGAGTCGTTTTATGAAACCGGTCAGGGCGCAAAAAGGGGTCTGAACATGACGAGCCGCGCATCAGAACCACGTGCACGACAGGTTTACGAACAGGAACAGGAGCCTTGGTACAAGCAGTTTTGGCCATGGTTCCTGATCGCACTACCAGGAAGCGTCGTTGTTGCCGGTATCAGCATGGTGTTCATCGCGAACCAGCATGCAGACGACCTGGTCGTGAAGGACTATTACAAAGACGGCCTAGCGATCAATCAGGAAATCGAGCGAAAAGCACGCGCAGCGAGTTTCGGCATGGGCGCCTATGTGATGGTGTTGGAGAACCGTTTACAGGTCCGTCTACAAGGGGAGAGGCAGCCGGAAACACTCGGCATCACCCTTTCTCACCCCTTAGAAGCGGATCGGGACTTTTCCGTAACGCTCACCAAACGCGCTCCCGGACTGTACTTAGCTGATCTTCCTAATTTGTTAGGCACTAACTGGCACTGGGTGATCGTTAGCGCTGAGGACGCCTGGCGGTTAGATGGATCTTTAAAGAGCGACAACTTCATGGGAGCGACACCTTTATGAGGTTCGCTAAGGTCCGACAATGAATAGTGCGCTTCCCAAAGAGCTAATCCAGAACTGCTACCACTGCGGCGAGCCGATCCCGCCCGGCCTCGATTTTTATGTGGAAATTGGTGAGAAAACGCATCCTATGTGCTGTGCCGGCTGTGTCGCAGTCGCCCAGATGATTGCGCAGAGCGGCCTCAGCGAGTTCTATGAGCAGCGATCTCAATACAACTTTCGACCTACGGTGAACGTCCTGCCGGAGTTTGACCGCTATCGCATCTATGACGATCCAGCGCTTTTGGCGCAGTGCAGCGCCTGGGCAAACGAGGAAAAACAGTATCTCGACCTTCGCTTACTGCTTAGCGGAATGAGTTGCGCCGCGTGCGTGTGGCTGATCGAGAGTCACTTGCGGTCAATGAATGGTGTTGAATCAGCCGCGGTGAATATGGCTCAACAGCGGCTCGATGCGCGCATCGACGTAAGCCTTGTTAAGGCAAGCGAAATTTTTGCCCACGTCGCGGCTTTGGGTTACGACGTTCAACCTTGGCATGTAGACGCGCAACAAGCGCAAGCCAAAAAAGAGTACCGACAAGATCTTCGGCGTCTAGCCGTCGCGGGTATTGGAATGATGCAGGTCGGTATGTTCGCAATCGCCCTTCACGCGGGTGATATCCAAGGAATCGCTGCGGACTACCAGTTTTTGCTGCGCATCGTTAGCCTTCTGGTGAGTGCTTTCGTTCTAACCTTCTCAGCGCAAGGTTTTTTCTTAAGCGCTTGGCGCCATTTGAAGCGAGGTGCCTTGGTAATGGATCTTCCGGTGGCCTTGGCGCTTAGCCTCGCCTTTTGCGCCAGCGTCTTTGCAACATTTTCCGGCAGCGGCGAGGTCTATTTTGATTCGGTAGTCATGTTCACCTTCCTACTCTTGGGTGCCCGTTTTGTCGAAAAGCGGCTCCGCTACCAGGATTCACTCCTGTTCTCAGACATCGAGCGTACGCTTCCTGATGCGGTTCTAGCCCGGAAAGGAACAGAGTGGCGACGCATACCTCGCAAGGAGCTCAAAAGCGGCGATCGCCTACGAGTCCTCGCCGGTGACGTCGTCCCCGTCGATGGAATGGTTTTGTATGGGACAAGCGAGGTTCGAGAAGACTACTTTAATGGCGAATCTCTCCCACGCTCGGTCGAGCGCGGCAGTACTGTATATGCGGGTACAGTTAATACTGAAGGCTCACTCGAGCTCCAGGCGATAGGTACTTATGCGGACACGCGTCTTGCTGCCTTGCAAAAATCCCTAGAGCACGCAGCGTACGAAAAACCTGCAGCTGCGATTTTGGCAGACCGAATTGCCAGTCGCTTTGTGGCGGCTGTCCTCTTGCTAACCGGCGTGACCGCTTTAGTTTGGTATCAGACCCGCCCAGCAGACGCTTTTTGGATTGCCCTAGCCGTGCTGGTGATAAGTTGTCCCTGCGCGCTATCGATCGCCACCCCCGCCGCACTTACCAACGCGGCAGCGTTCCTTCGCCGCTGCGGCGTTCTTGTCAATGGAGAAAACTCCCTCGAAACGCTGTCTCGTTGTACTCATGTTTTGTTCGATAAAACGGGCACGCTGACTACCGGTAACTTTGCGCTTGAGCGAATCGAAGTACAGAGTGACAAGCTCTCAGAAGAGGATGCACTGGCGTTCGCAGCCGCTTTGCAGGCCCACAGTAGGCACCCTCTGGCCAAAGCCTTTAGCTCGATAACGCCAGCCTCCGAGATCGAAAACACCCAATACCTCGTTGGCAGAGGACTGCAGGGCAACTTGGGCGCGCATACCCTGCGACTCGGTTCCCCCGCGTTCATCCAGCAATACGTTTGCGCTAGCGTTAAAGCACCGGTCGAACGCATGCACTGGATTGCCCTCGCCATTGATGAAGCACTGGTTGCTTGGTTCGGGCTTACCGATGAACTTCACAGTAGCGCGGAACGCACCGTCGAGACACTTTCAGAGGCGGGTTTGCGGGTCGAACTTCTCTCGGGCGATAGCAGCGCGAGAGCTGAGGATTTGGCCACCCGACTCCCCTTTGCTAGCGCTACCCTCTCCCAGTCTCCCGAGCAGAAGCGCGTGTACGTCGCCTCACTACAACAACAGGGAGCAATCGTGCTGATGGTGGGTGATGGCTTGAACGACGCGCCAGTTCTCAAACAAGCCGACGTCTCTATCGCGGTCGCTGGCGCTACCGATCTGGCCCGGGCGCAGGCGGACTTCGTTCTTTCAAACGAAGACATAGAACAGATCCCTACTATCTATGCACACGCTTTGAGAACCCGATCGATAGTGTGCCAGAACTTTGCCTGGGCCTTAGCTTACAACGCACTGAGCATTCCCTTTGCCGCAATGGGCTTAATCGCGCCCTGGCTGGCGGCGCTCGGCATGTCTGCCAGCTCCTTGGTGGTTGTCGCCAATGCCGCAAGGCTGCGACGTAACTCGGTTCGAAATTCCCATGGCTAGTTTGTACCTGCTAATACCGGTAGCGCTTGTCTTTTGCGCCTTGGTAATACGACTACTACTGTGGGCGATTGACAGTGGTCAGTACGATGACCTGGATCGTGAGAGCTGGAGGATACTCAACGATTCGGACACGAATAGCGCCGGGGCCTATCCGACCCAGCGGCACTTGGTAGCGAACAGCGATGATTCGTCTACCGATAGAAAGCAGCAGATTCGCATAGAGGTAGGCAAGTGACGATTGGCACTGCTGATATCCTTGCTGGGTTTGCCATCGGTCTAGCGGGAACGGGGCATTGTCTGGGAATGTGCGGTGGAATCGTCGCAGCGCTCAGTCTAGGTACCCATAAGATCCAACACACCCAATGGGCTTACCAATGCGGCCGCATAACCAGCTATGTGGCCTTGGGTGCCTTGTTCGGTGTTCTGGCAGGAGGGATTGCCATTGCCGAATGGGCGCTCGCGCTGCGCTATCTGGCAGGTGCACTGATGGTTGCGATGGGTCTGGCACTAGCCGAGTTGTGGCGCGGTGTGTTCGTACTTGAACGCGGTGGAGCCTTTCTCTGGAATCCGATTAGGAAACTCTCTTCCGGACTGCTACCCATACGCTCCGCCTGGCAGAGCTTCGCGCTCGGAGCTTGTTGGGGGTTGATGCCTTGCGGATTGATCTACAGCGCACTCGCGTGGTCAGCGACTAGCCAAAGCGCGAGCGGTGGCGCG
>JBCCQO010000255.1:0-5314 GCA_039024595.1 Pseudomonadota bacterium
ACCTCAAGAATACTCACCGGCGGAGGATCGCGGTGTTTTGTTTCTCGTCGCTGCCACCCCCGAGGGTTCGTCCTTCGACTATACGGTTGATCAAGCCCTGGCAATTGAGGAGCGCCTCATGCCCCTGGTTGAGAGCGGCGAAGTTCGTCGCTTGCTGATCAGGGCGCCGGCCTGGGGTGCGGGGGAGTCTTATAATCGGGCCTTCACAATTATGGCCTTAGAGCGCTGGGAAGATCGCGAGCGGTCCGCAGAAGAAATTCGTGCCGATGTTCAGTCTCGGATTTCCGACGTGGCCGGAGCAAGAGCGTTTGTTCGCTCACCTCGATCCTTCGGCGGTGGCAACCAAGATCCGGTCGAGTTTGTTATCGGTGGTGACAGTTACGAAGAACTTGCTGATTGGCAAGATCTGCTCCTTGCCGCAGTTGCGGAAAACCCTGGTCTTGTCGGCGTCGACACGGACTTGAAACCCACCAAGCCGCAATTGCGTATCGCGATCGATAGAAATCGCGCGGGTGATCTGGGTGTAAGCCTGTCCGATATTGGTCGAACCCTTGAGACCCTTCTAGGTTCGCGCAACGTTACAACTTTCGTAATGGGCGGCCGTGAATATGACGTGATTGTTGAGGGAGAACGGGACGAGGCTCGAACCCTGTCTGACCTTGACAACATCTACGTGAGATCAAGCACCTCCGGAGAGCTGATTCCCCTCGCCAATCTAGTGACCATGCGCGAGGAGGCCGGTGCAGGCAGCCTCAATCGTTACAACCGGGTGCGTTCCTTCACCTTGTCGGCTGGTCTGGCGGACGGCTACACGCTAGGAGAAGCGTTGGACTACTTGCAGGAGACAGCTCGCGTCGAATTGCCAAGTACTGCGACTATCGACTTTAAGGGCGAGTCTCTTGAGTACTTTCAAGCGAGCAACTCTGTGTACCTGACTTTTATGCTCGCAATTCTGGTTGTTTATTTGGTTATGGCGGCGCAGTTTGAGTCCTTTCTGCATCCACTGATTATTTTGTTTACCGTCCCGGTAGCCCTTCTCGGTGGTCTGCTTGCCCTTGAGTTGGCAGGCGCTACTTTGAATATCTACAGTCAAGTCGGGCTGATTATGCTGGTGGGTCTGGCTGCAAAGAACGGGATTCTTATTGTTGAGTTCATCAACCAGATGCGCGACGCCGACTTTGATTTTGAGACCTCCGTTATTGATGGCGCTGGTAAACGCTTGCGCCCGATTGTGATGACGGCCTTCACTACGGTCATGGGTGCTCTGCCTCTGGTGCTCTCCGGCGGGCCAGGTCACGAAGTGCGTGTGATGATTGGTCTTGTGGTCATGGGAGGGGTAAGCCTGGCGACATTGGTGACGCTATTTCTCGTGCCAATGGCCTACAGCTTGCTTGCTCGCGGTACAGGCTCTAAAGAACGCGTTTCTAGACGTTTGGATGCTGAGATACAGGCCTTTGAGCTGGCTAAAGAGCGTGCGACACCCTCTACTCGATAGACCCGTTACTCGATAGCCCCGTTACTCGTTAGACCCGTTTTGTGATGGTAGCGATATCGCTAGGCGTCGGAGTCGCGCATGGAGGCGCTCTATCGACTGCTTCCGCTCCGCGGCAGACGCCTATTGTTGAGTAAAGGTCTTTTGTTGAGGATGTCGCCTATACGCTAAGGAGGCACACTCTCGTCCATAACTTGCAGCGCCGCCTCCCATTGAGCAACGTCTGATCCTAAGGAGTTCAGTACTTCGAACCCGGCAATCCAGGCTCCGGCGTTCTCTTTGTCTCGCATGCGCCAACGCACCTGCCCCACCAAGTAAAAGGGCTCATCTTTACCAGGCAGTTCTACCCCGATTTGTAGAATTGCCCCCACACTCACCGAGTCGGCTAAACGAACACGCATACCGCTCTGTGACACTTCAAGCGTTTCGCAACGCGCAATCTTGCCGGGACCAATACTGCCAGGAGGTGGCGACTCCAGTTCGATAAAGACTCTGGTTTCGATCGGTAAACGGAAACTACGTCTGCGATCCACGCCGCTCATGAGTCCTCTCCCCGGGCGCGTTCGACCTCATCTCGGAAGTAGCAGCGAGTCTCGAGAATATCCACGAGACCTCGGTCAATGAGTGATAACAGTTCAGCTCTGTTCAGCTCGCGTAAAGCTATGCCTTTGCGATTCACAAATATGTAGTTGTCACGGCGCGGATCGAATACCGCGAGCTTTGCCATGATCGGCGTCTCGCCATCATGAAATCCCAGCCAAGCGCCCATCGGTACATCGACTTCTCGTGTATCACCACTGCCTGTGGTGCTGACCAGGGTCGTCGATGCGGCGCTGGTCGGGGACGGTGTCGGTGGCGGTGCCGGTGTCGGCGTGGCTGCTGGCGTCGGTTGCGAGGGCGTAAACCCCGGATTCTGGGCTGGCGCCTGCTGGGTCCAGTCTCCCTGGTGATAGGGTGTTGCCGGCGGTGCGACCGAATCTTGTTGTCCTGGTCCTGGTCCTGGTGTGGGTACAGGTGCAGGCACTGAAACCTGAGTCGGCTCTTGGCTTGGCGCTTGCGGTGCCATCGGAGTTGGCCGGGGCGCAGGTGTTGCCGTTGGGCTCGCAGCGAGTGGTGGCGCTTCAGGCTGCACAGGGGTCGAAGTAGCCGTTACCGCCGGCGTAGGCGGCTGCGCGGGAGGCGGTGTGACTGTCGGTATCGGATCAGGCGTGACCGGCGCTGGCGAAGGCTCTGGTGCATAGGGTGCCGGTGTTGCTTCGGGCGCCGGTGTGACGGCCGGCGTTGGGGCCTCTGCAGCGGCTCCACCGGCAGGAGACGATACGCTGTTCGCCGAGGGTTCTGCTGCTTCGAATCCCAGATCGACCTCCGCGCCCTCCGGGGGTGTTAATACAGGATCGTAGTGGTCGCTGTCCTCTGCAGATGGTTCGTCGCCGGCTACCGTCTGACTTTTGAATTCCTCATCTAGGGTAAGCTCAAGAACCTCGTCTGGATCATTCGTGCTGTCTACGGCAAGGTCTTCTTCGAGCGGGTCGAGTTCCAGCTCATCGGTCAGGTCTTCTGACTTGCCTTGAGCTTCCAGCTCCGTGTCCGCCACGGCCTCCGGTTCTGGTTTTGGAGGCACATAGCTGGGGTCAAGGAACTGTTTGAGCTGCTCCTCAGTCCGAATGCCCGTGGCGGAAAGCAGACTGAGGCTGAAGCTCTTTCTATTGGGCAGCTCGAACGCAAAACCGTCTTCCAGCCGCTGCTGGAAGGCGCGCCGTGATAGATCAATCGCTTTTAGACCAACGAAGTTAGCAAACAGCAGGTGCTGTCCATCTTCAAGCTGGAGGACTAACTGCGCGCGCAGTTCCCCTTCATCGTCTTCAAAGCGATACCAATCACCGTCTCGATAGTCTGCGCCACTCTCACCATTTGAGAGATCATCGTCATCAAGCTCCAGAGGACTGACGCGAGCTAAATCCAGACTCTGGCCGTGCTGAAGCCGTAAATGGGCATACTCGACTAGGCCGATCGCACTGTCCGTACCGTCACTGTCGTGCTCTAAGCTAATAAGCCACTTGCGCAGTTGCCCCGGTAAGTGGCGCAGAATCTGCGCTTGCCGATCTTTTTCGGCTTCGTTGTTTTCTATTACTTGTACCGATTGCATTAGATGCTCGGTAGTACGGCTCATTTGCTCCCATTCACGAGATTTATTGCCGTGCTTTACGAGGATTAGCTGCGCGCTGTCATACCAAGCCCCTTTTACGAAGTCGCCAATCGCCGCGGGGAGCAGGTACTCATCGAGACCTTGATTGATCACCAGCGCCGCATCTCGTTTTGCGCTTAGGGTCTTAAGCCGAGCTTCCTCAGTTTCTGCGAGGCGCTGTACCATGCGCTCCGCCCGCGCTGCGTCTCGTTCGTTAGCGCTTTCAAGTTCGCGGGTAATGGCACTGATATCGGTGCGATCATCGCGAAACCACTCCAAGGCCTTATCAACCGCTCGCTCTATGCGCTGTTCTAACATCTGGCCTGCGCGATCAAGGCGGGCCTGCCAACCGACTGCACCCTGCTGAAGTGCGTCCAGTAACTTATGAAAACTGTGATTACCAGCTTCGAAGAAGCTGTCATCTTCTAGCGCTATGGCGACCGCCAGCGGTTGCAGCCGTGCGACGTGATCGCAGAGCGGTGTCTCGAGGGGAAATTGATCTTCCCAGTCACCAAAGGCTTCGCTGATCCAATCCAGGAGTGCATGATCCTCGGGAGCTAACTGTGCTTTGCGATTGATTTTGGCGGCTCGGCGGCGAATGGTAGCCAGCGGTGAACCATCGGTGTCCTTGCTCTTGGCCAAGAAGCCAACAATGTCATCGTGCGAAAGAACTTCGCCGCTGACCTCGTAATCCGGGGCAAAGTCTTTTTCGACGCGCTCGCGAAGCGAGTCGTTCAGCGGTAAGTTGTTGGGTGAGAGAGACAAACGACGCTCAGCCTAATTCGTGACTAGCGCAAGCTCTTAAGAAGCTGATCAACAACTCGCTCAAGTTGCTTCAAATTGCCGCAGGGAGCGGCGTAGCTGCAGGCAGTTAGATAGCGCAGCATCTCCGAATCACCGGTTCCCCAGGCCTGACGAGGCTCCGGGTTCAGCCAGATGACTTGTCGACTCCGCTCATAAATACTCTGCATGATCTCCAATTCTGGGTCTGCACGGTTGTTTCGCGCGTCTCCGAGGATGATAACCGATGTGTTGCGATTGATGTCATCAAGGGCGAGCCGAGCGAAGTCTTTTAGGCTATTGCCATAGTCGGTAGCGCCACCAAATCGCCAATTGGCTAGCTCTATCGCTCGTTCCATCGACTCTTCTCGAAACAACTCGCTGATTTCTCCTAGATGGCTTGAAAAAGCGAAGCTCCGAGTTTTTGGGAGTACGTCTTGTAAGCTATAGAGAAACATCAGCAAAAAACCGGCGTAAGCTGCCACGGAGCCACTCACATCGCACACGGCGAGGAGTTGAGCTTTGTCACGTTTCTTGGCGCGCCAATAGGTCTGAAAAAGAAGTCCGTCGTGGGCCATCCCCCGACGCAGCGTTTTCGCCATATGCAGCTGGCCACGTTTTACCGGCCGACGGCGTGCGCTGTGCCGACTCGCGAGGCGTCTGGCCATACGCCTTACCTGTTCGCGTACCCGCTCCCGGTGTCGGCGGTCAATGTTTGCCAGGCGGGTCTTACTGAGCACTTCTTCCATAAAAGCGCTGGTTCGACCCTCTGCGTTGAGCAGGTACTGTTGCTCAACGTAATCCTTTACCTGTTCGCGCATCACGTCTCGATAGCGCCGCAACGTGTCTAGAGCCGG
>JBCCQO010000256.1:0-5311 GCA_039024595.1 Pseudomonadota bacterium
CCAAACACGTAAGCGTCAAACGACAGCGCCGTATGTACATGAAGGTCGCCGAAGTAAGCGTTTCGTTCCGGATTAACCGGTACACCGGCTAGATCTTTTGGACCAACACCCTCGATCTCCGCATCGTTGACCGAGATCACCGAGTCGCGCACGTCGGCGAGGGGGTTGGCCGTATCGGCAAGCATGTCGTTCACCTCGCTTAGGGTGCGCAACAGGCCGAGCTGAGGAATCACGACGACGGCGCCTAGGCCGATGATTGCCACGAGAATAATGAGTGCAATATTTTTGACTTTCATCGATGGGCCTATCCTGGCTGCTATGCCGAGCGAACTCGGCGAGGTCCGTTGCGTTAGCGTGTTCTTGGCTGCTACTGAATTCGGGCGCTAGGGTACACACAAATTCCTTGGTAAGGGAGCACGAGTTTATCGATCGGTGCGAAAGCAACTAGTGCTACAGTTTGCCTTTAAGGCGGATCCGTCCGGAATACGTCCGCTGATTAGACAAACCCAGAAACCGAATAGGAGCCGAAGTTGGCAAAGCTGTTTGTAGACAATCTGACCGTCATGGACTTTTCCTATCTCGATTCTGATCGCGGTGTGGTTGGGGAGTCATGGATTGTCGATATAGAGCTCGAAGGTGAGCTGGATGAGCAGGGTATGGTGTTTGACTTTGGCCATGTCAAAAAGCGCATTAAACAGTTTATCGATGAGCAGGCGGATCACCGGTTGTTGGTCCCTGTGGATTCCAGCGGCTGCGTCACTCACATCGAAGATGATGAGCTTTCCATCGAGTTTCCGATGAATTCCGGCGCCGTGGTTCGCCATCGATCGCCTGCCGCCGCGGTTCTCTTATTGGCAGGAACTGAGGTTGATCTCGAAGCGATTGCCCGGGATTTGCAGGACGCTCTGTTAACGGTGTTGCCGGAGAACGTGCAAAGCGTAGGAATTATGCTGCGCCCCGAAACTATCCAGGGTGCTTTCTTTCACTACACTCACGGTCTTCAACAGCACGAAGGGCAGTGTCAGCGCATTGCTCATGGCCACCGTTCTCGTTTAGAAATTTATCTCGATAACAGGCGGAGTACGGAGCTTGAGGTCCGTTGGGCTGAACGCTTAGCCGACAGCTATATCGCTACGGAAGGACACGTTCGAGAGACCTTTGAGCACAACGGCATTGAGCACGTAAAGCTCGCCTACCGTGCGAGCCAAGGCGAATTCGAGCTGAGTTTGCCTCGCACGCAGGTCTTCACGATGGAGCGAGTCAGTACAGTGGAAAACATTGCGATCCATCTTGCGACACAGGTCGCCAAAGATGCCGCTGGTGTAGTGCGAGTAAAAGCGTTTGAAGGTGTCGGTAAAGGTGCCTTCGGCGGCGTGTGACGGGGCGACATGGGCAAGAAAGGAATGTGACGGGGCAAGACAGAGCGCGATGAAGTGTGAGATGGAGTTTAGGGAGATGGAGTATGGGGAGATGAAGTGTAAATAGTACCTTGGTGCGTTCAAGGCGGAATCAGCCTATACTCCGCGCCCGTTCAACTTCGCACAAACAGTCTTAGATTCGCAAAACTGCGCTCAACCAGCCTAGCTAGATACAAGCAATCCGAGAGCCAGTTTACTAACCATGCGGCCTTTCGTTGGGGTCGCCACTGATGAGGGAACACAGCATGCTGCAAGTCACTCTCCCCGATGGCTCTTCTCGGAGCTTCGATCAAGCAATCACCGTTCACGATGTCGCCGCCGATATCGGTCCCGGCTTGGCCAAGGCAGCACTTGCCGGCAAGGTCGATGGGCGAATGGTCGATACGTCCTTCCTGATCGAGCGCGATGCGGAAGTCGCCATCATTACCAGCAAGAGCGAAGAGGCACTTGAAATCATGCGCCACGGCGCCGCGCACGTTATGGCCCAGGCGGTACAGGAACTGTATCCGGGCACCCAGGTCACTATCGGGCCGCCCATTGAAAACGGCTTTTACTACGACTTCGCTCGGGAAGAGGCCTTCACCCCTTCCGATTTGGAAAAGATCGAAGATCGCATGCGCGAGATCGTTGGTCGCGATCTTCCGATCCAGCGCGAGGTCTGGGAACGAGACGACGCCAAACAGGTTTTCGCCGATCTCAATGAAAGCTACAAAGTAGAGATTATTGACGACCTCATTCCCGAGGGAGAAGAGGTTTCTATCTACCGGCAAGGGGATTGGTTTGACGTCTGTCGTGGCCCCCATATTCCTAGCACGGGAAGACTACCTAAGGCCTTCAAGCTGACGAAACTGGCGGGGTCTTATTGGCGCGGCGATTCGAACAATGACGTCTTGCAGCGCATTTACGGTACCGCCTGGCGCGATAAAAAAGAATTGAAAGCCTACCTGCAACGGATCGAAGAAGCGGAGAAAAGAGATCATCGAAAGATCGGTCGAAGGCTCGACTTGTTTCACTTTAGTGACGAAGCACCCGGATCGGTGTTTTGGCATCCCAAAGGATGGACGCTGTTCCTTCAACTCCTCGATTACATGCGTCAGCGCCACGATGACGCGGGCTACGTGGAGGTTAACACCCCGGACGTGATGGATCGGAGCCTCTGGGAAACCTCCGGGCATTGGTTCAACTATCGGGAGAACATGTTTACGACGCAGACCGAAGATGAGCGAGTATTCGCCTTAAAGCCGATGAACTGCCCCGGCTCCGTTTCGATGTACGCGCAAGGACTTAAAAGCTATCGCGATCTACCTCTGCGCATGAGTGAGTTTGGCAAGGTACATCGCTACGAGCCTTCCGGTGCCCTGTTGGGTCTCATGCGGGTACGCCATTTCACCCAAGACGATGCGCACATCTACTGTACCGAAGAGCAGATGGAAGGTGAGTGCATAGAAGTAGTAAAGCTTGTATTGGATATCTACAAAGACTTTGGCTTCGAAGACGTTGTCATCAAGCTTTCGACGCGACCGGAGAAGCGCATCGGTAGTGATGAGGTCTGGGACAAGCTCGAGGGAGCGCTGAGTAATGCACTAGAAGTTATGGGGCTGGACTATGTTTTGTATCCAGGCGAGGGTGCATTTTATGGTCCAAAGCTCGAATTTGTGCTCCGGGACGCCATTGGCCGAGACTGGCAGTGTGGAACGCTGCAGGCGGATATGAACCTACCCGAGCGCTTCGATATCACCTATGTCGATGAGACCGGTGCGCGCGATCGGCGGCCGGTAATGCTGCACCGGGCGCTGTTCGGATCCTTGGAACGCTTCATTGGTATCCTCATTGAGCACTATGAGGGTAAGTTCCCGCTGTGGTTGTCGCCAGTCCAAGCGGTTCTGCTTACCATCACAGATAAGCACGATGATTACGTCAAAGACGTCGTCCAGCGCCTAAAGAAAAGTGGCGTTCGCGTGGAGGCAGACCTAAGAAACGAGAAGGTCGGCTTCAAAATCCGCGAGCATACGCTGCAAGCCGTACCCTATTTGCTGGTCGTTGGAGATCGGGAGATGGCCAACGGCGAGGTGGCCGTGCGTACACAAAGCGGTGACGACCTGGGAACGATGTCTGTTGAGGCGTTCATCGAGCATGTGAGTAAGAAGGTAAGCGCGCTGCAGTGAGCTCGCGGGCGAATCACGTCTAGAAAGCGACTTGCAGTGCTTAAGCGACAATCGGCGTCGCTTGGCACCGGGCCCGGCCAGAAAACAATCGACCGTGCTTGATGCGATCTCTATCTTGACGATTTACTTGCTGTAGAGGTGGGCGAACACATCGTCCACCATCGCACCGCAGCGGTCTAATTCGGCTGGGTCGATAAATTCGTTCGGCTGATGTGCTTGATCGATCGAGCCCGGGCCACAGACCACGCTGCTTATGCCCGCGCGCTGGAAACTGCCTGCTTCTGTGGCAAAGGACACTTCACCAGAGCCGCCCTCCCGAACGCCACCGAGTCCATGCACCCAAGCCTCAGCTCGCGCCTGTGGGTCTGGTAGCAGCGGCGGAACTCGAGCAATCGGAACGGTTTCAATCGTTGCCTCTGGAGCAAACTCCTGTAGGCTGGGTAGTGCTTCCTCGCTAATAAATTGCTGCACCTGCTGGAGGATCAGGTCTGGATTCTCTTCCGGTAGACCTCGATACTCCCACAAAAACTCACAATAGCTGGGCAGTATGTTTACTGCAGTACCACCTTGAATCGTTCCTACTTGCACCGTGGTCCAGGGCGGTTTAAAACCGGATTCGCTACACTCCGCACGGCGCGATCGGCCAATACGGTCGAGCTGTTCGATGATCCGGCCTGCGGCAATAATTGCCCCGGCTCCGCACTGAGGTTGGCTCGAGTGGGCCGCCTTTCCTCTGACGACGGTGCGAAAGCAGTTGATGGACTTGTGTGCGCGCACGACATGCATGGTGGTGGGCTCACCGATAATCGCGAAGTCCGCCTTTGGAAAGTGTGCTACTGCGTCGTCGACCATACGGTCTACGCCAATACAGCCAACTTCTTCATCGTAGGACAAAGCCAAATACAGTGGGCGCTGCATAGCCGCTAGGTCGAGCGTAGCGAGTCGCGAAAGAAATACCGCCGAGAAGCCTTTCATATCTGAGGTGCCGCGCCCATAGAGCAACCCGTCGCGCTCGGTCAGTTGGAAGGGATCCGTATTCCAATCCTGTCCATCAACAGGAACGACGTCCGTATGACCAGACAGAACAACACCACCAGGCGCGTCTGGACCTATCGCGGCAAAAAGATTGGCTTTATCACCCTCGCTATTCCAAGTCCGCCGGCAGCGAGGCGCAAAGGGCTGTAGGTAGTCCTCAACCCAGTCGATGAGCGGTAAGTTTGAGTCACGAGAGACGCTGGGAAACGCGACCAGCTGACCAAGCATATCTACGGACGAGAGCTTTTTTATAGGATTAATCGAATTCATAATTGGCTGATGTTCCGCATTTAGCTCGCGGCTGGCTCTACGCGAGGTGGGTTTAGGTAGGTCTCGACGTGGGCAGATTCCTGCGCCGGTGTGAGCAAAGACACGAAGATCAATACTGGGACGTTAACCACAATGCCAAAGAGGCCTTCGTGGAGCGCTATCGGTTTTAACTCTGGCATTGTGAATAGTAGCAGCGTGGTCGCCCCACCGGAGAGCAAACCCGCGATCGCTCCGCCTGTGGTTGCTCGACGCCAAAAGAGGGCCGCGACAACCAATGGTGACAACTGCGCGATGATGCCGTAAGACGACAGCAGCAGGACCACGAGTGAGGTGTTCTCTGATACCGCAAAGTAATAGGCGACGGCGCCAGACACGATCAACAGCCCTCGAATCAGCAAGCGCTGCTGCGACTCGTTGAGATCC
>JBCCQO010000257.1:0-5277 GCA_039024595.1 Pseudomonadota bacterium
AGCACTCGGTTCAGCGCGAGCGTGCGCGACTTCGATGGGGACACTTATTTTTCGCCCAAAGAGATGCGCAAGATGGACGTGTTTGTTCAGTACGGTATGGCTGCTGGCATTCAGGCGTTCGAAGATTCTGGTTATGAAGTAGCGGCTAGCGAAGCCTCTCGCGTGGGCTGTGCGATTGGCTCGGGCATCGGCGGAATCGGGCAGATAGAGAAGAATTCGGAAATCGTCAACGCGAGTGGCCCGCGAAAAATATCACCGTTCTTTGTGCCAGGCTCGATCATCAACATGATCGGCGGGAATCTTTCGGTGAAATACGGCCTCCAGGGCCCTAACGTTGCCGTCGTTACCGCGTGCACTACCGGCACCCATAATATTGGCCTAGCAGCTCGAATGATCGCTCAGGGCGACGCAGATGCGATGCTGGCGGGGGGCGCGGAAATGGCTACGACGAAAGTCGGCTTAGGAGGCTTTGCCGCCGCGCGAGCGCTGTCTACACGAAATGATGACCCGGAGGCCGCCTCAAGGCCCTGGGATAAAGACCGCGATGGGTTTGTCTTGGGTGATGGCGCCGGAGTCGTAATGCTTGAAGAGTATGAAGCGGCGATCGCAAGAGGAGCGAATATTTACGCCGAGGTGGTCGGCTTTGGAATGAGTGGCGACGCCTATCATATGACTCTTCCTCCCGAGGATGGGGCGGGAGCTGCAGCGGCGATGGAGAACGCCCTGCGCGACGCCCAGCTTCCTCCAGAAAAAGTGGAATATGTTAATGCGCATGGCACCTCCACGTTAGCGGGTGATCTTGCAGAGAGTCGTGCGATCGAATCTGTGTTTGGCGAAAGCGCTAAGTCGCTGGCTGTAAGCTCGACCAAGTCCATGATTGGTCATTTGCTCGGCGCCGCCGGATCCGTGGAAGCGATATTTTCTATCTTAGCAATCCGCGATCAGCTCGCCCCCCCGACCATCAATTTGGAAAATGTAGACGAGGGCTGCGTGCTGGACTACGTCCCGAACACGGCTCGGGACGTCAAAATTACGCACACGCTCTCAAATTCCTTTGGCTTTGGCGGTACCAACGGTTCGCTAATCTTTGCCAGGGTTTAGCTAGAATCGTTTCGTCGAGAGAATCCTCAGCGCAAGCTAGCGATGGTCGAGGACGTTGAATTCGAGAGTTTGCATAGCT
This sequence comes from Pseudomonadota bacterium, assembly GCA_039024595.1. Classification (GTDB taxonomy): domain Bacteria; phylum Pseudomonadota; class Gammaproteobacteria; order Pseudomonadales; family Halieaceae; genus Congregibacter. The sequence goes on from JBCCQO010000257.1 coordinate 1,181, forward strand.
CGTCGGTACCCAGCGACGACCGCAGCTTTCTTTATGGTGACGGCCTGTTCGAAACGCTTCTTTGTGTGAACGGCAAAATCCCCTGGCCGGAACTGCACAAAGAACGACTTGCAAAAGGTGCGCAGGTTCTTCGTTTTCCAATAGACGTTGATGAGCTTTTTCTTAGGCTGGAGCGCGAGGCGTCAAGTTTAGTAGGGCCGCATTCGCTCCGGGTTAGTGTCAGTAGAGGTAGCGGTCCCCGCGGCTACGCGGGCCCACAGGTTATTCGTTTGCGCGTACGTTTAATGGTGAGTCCGCTATACGAGGATCCGATGAAGCCTCGTTCCTCTCTTCATCTGTCGCCTGAAGTCTTTGTAATGGCGAAGCAGCCCGTGTTTGCCGGCATCAAACACTGCAACCGACTAGAACAGGTGATGGCAGCAAGAACTGCGCGAGAGGGGGGCTACGACGACATGCTAATGGGGGTAGAGGAGAGCTTTGTGACCTGCACGAGCGCGGCAAACGTTTTTGTGCTGTCCCAGGGCAAGCTGCGCACGCCAGCGGTAACGAACGCAGGTATTGCGGGAACCAAAAGAGCGTTGATCCTCAAAGTGTTAGGGCTTGAGTGCGGTTTTACCGTAGAGGAAGGCCGCGTACGCATCGAGGACTTGTTTGCCGGTAGTAGCGCATTCGTGTCTAACAGCCTGCAAGGAATACGCGTTATCGAGCGTATTGGCGATAAGGAACTGCCCACTTCCCCGGAATTGCTTAAACTCCAGGAACGGTATTTTCAAGCGTTGGGGAGCGCGTGCTCAGCGGCATGAGTGGTGCCTTGCGTTCACTGTTACTGCTGCTCAGTTCTCTGCTGCTATGCCTCGGTGTTAGTACCTTCTACTTCGCGCGGTGGTATACAACCCCCATGCGGATTCCGAGTCCGAGTGTCGAACTTGAAGTGCGCGAAGGAGACGGTTTTGGTTCGGTGTCTTCGAGTCTCGCCACCAGGGACGTGCTCAAGTACCCGCGAGTGTTGAATCTAATTGCGCGTGCAACCGGGGCCGATGCACGCATGCACGCGGGTGAGTTCGAACTCCGAGTTGGAACCACGCCTCGGGACCTCCTCGCGCTCCTACACAGCCAAAACACCGTTCGTTATTTCGTAACCCTTCCCGAGGGCATTCGCCTTGATGAGGCGCTTAAGACGGTTCAAAGCAGCGACGGTGTTGCCCCCGTGCTTAGTGGCGTGCACGATGCTGCACTGCTGAGTCTTGTTACACCCCACACCAGTGCTGAAGGCTTCTTCCTTCCGGAAACGTACCAATATGAGCGCGGTGATACCGATCTTGAAATCTTGACCGCTGCGAACGCACTTATGCGAGACGCCCTAACGACGGCCTGGTCTACACGCGATCCTTCCTTACCTTATCTCGATCCCTACGAAGCCTTGGTAATGGCGTCGATCATTGAAAAGGAAACCGGCGTAGCTTCTGAACGTGCCCGAATCGGCGGTGTGTTCGTACGTAGACTGGAACTTGGCATGCGCTTACAGACAGATCCAACGGTAATCTATGGGTTGGGGCCGGATTTCGACGGAAATCTCACTCGTGCTCATTTGAGGGATGAGCGTAATCGCTATAACAGCTATCGCCTCAAGGGTCTGCCCCCAACCCCGATCGCGCTTCCTGGTCGGGACGCGCTCGCTGCCGCGCTGCATCCCGAAGCTGGGGAGGCGCTCTATTTTGTCGCTCGTGGAGACGGAAGCCATGAGTTCTCAAGCACTTTAGAAGCTCACAATGAAGCGGTGGCTCGTTTTCAGTATAAGCGTCGGCCAGACTACCGCTCCTCTCCAGCCCCCAGCCTGCTGCAGGAACGACGATGAACGAGCGAGGGTATTTCATCACTATTGAAGGGGGTGAAGGCGCCGGCAAAAGCACAGCGGTAGAGCTGATTCGCACGCGCTTCCATGAGGCTTCGATTCCCCTTACCTGCACACGAGAACCCGGCGGAACCGCATTGGGCGAGCAGCTGCGAGAACTTTTACTGACTCCGCAAAGTACGGATATCGATCCTCTGGCCGAATTGCTTATGATGTTTGCCGCGCGCGCACAGCATTTGACAAAGCTGGTGAGGCCCGAGCTTGATAAAGGTCACTGCGTTCTCTGCGATCGCTTCACCGACGCATCCTATGCTTATCAAGGATGGGGAAGGGGCTTGGGCTCCGAGCCGGTCTCCGTCCTAGAAAAACTGGTGCAGGGGAGTTTGCAGCCGGACGTTACTATCCTGCTCGACGTAAGCCCGGCAACGGGTTTGGCAAGGGCGAGAGGGCGAGCTGCCCTCGATCGTTTTGAGCAAGAAGATGTCGCTTTCTATGAACGTGTCCGTGCAGCTTATCTCGACCGTGCGGAAAAGCAGGCGGACCGCTATCTCGTTGTAAACGCGGATCAGGCGCTAACGACTGTAGAAGCCGAGCTTCACAGGCATCTTGATGAGCTTCTAGAAAAATGTTCTGTAGGTCGTAATGCCCCCTAGTGGCGACGGAAATGAGCTGGGTTTTCTGCCCTGGCATGTACCTGTTTGGGAGCAGTTGAGTGCTTCGCTCGCTGCAGGACGCTTCCCTCATGCGCTGTTGTTGGAAGGTCAAAGTGGCACTGGTCGTAATGCCTTCGCTGTGGCCCTCGCTCGAGTCTTGCTCTGTGATTTGTCCGAGCCAAACGCTGCGGTCCTTTGCGCCTCCTGTAAGAGTTGTGAGCTGACGGCGGCCGGAACTAATCCTGACTTCTTATCGGTCTTTCCGGAAGAGATAGGGAAGAGCCTGGGTATAGATCAAGTTCGCCGTGCCATCGACTTCGCAAACAAAACATCCGCGTTAGGACAAGGGAAGGCAATCGTCATCTCCCCGGCAGAATCGATGACTCGAGGCGCAAGCAACGCCCTTTTGAAATCCCTCGAAGAGCCCAGCGCTGGTACGGTGTTGATCTTGGTCACCAAACCGGGGGCGTTTATTCCTGCGACGATACGCTCACGCTGCCAACGATGGGTCTTGCCTGCACCCACGTCGAAGGCAACAACGACATGGCTTGAGAGTGAATTGCCCGACCTCGAGACGGAGGCGCTAGAGGAGTGGATGCGCTTGTGCCCTGCAAGGCCCATGGATATCAAGCGACTTGTGGAGAGCGACTCTGGTGACCATTGGCTCGCGTTGAACGGGGCACTGGCAGCCGTTACACATCATCCTTCTGAGGATGCCACCGCCGCAGCTAACTCGATCGCGCTTCTTGGTGCCAACCTGAGTGTGGAAGAATATCTCGATTTATTGGAGAGCCAACTGCACGAACTCATCAGAGGTAAGGAAACGGAAGACGAGCCAATCTCCGAATGGAACTACGGTCAGAGGAGAGCAGCGTTTCAAGTCTTAGACGAGCTACGGCAGCTGCGGCTAGCCCAGGCGGCGGGAAGTAACCCGCAAGCGGATTTATTGAAGTTAAATCTCGCGCGGCAGCTTGTGGCGCTAGGGGAGCGATAAGCTCGGTGCTACACTTTACCTAACTAGGAGCTATACCTCGAAGAATGAGTGAGCAAGGCGCGGGACATCAGGGGATCTTGTCCCTGACGATCAAAGATAAAGCGGTTCTTTACTCTGCTTATATGCCTTTCATCAAGAACGGTGGTTTGTTTGTGCCAACAAACAAGAGCTACGACATCGGCGATGAGGTATTTATGTTGCTGACGCTAATGGAAGAACCGGAAAAAATTCCGATTGCCGGGAAGGTCGTCTGGGTAACCCCGCGCGGAGCGCAGGGGAATCGAACGTCGGGTATTGGTGTTCAGTTTTCAGAACAAGATGCAGCGGCGAATGCCAAAATCGAAGAGTATCTTGCGGGTATGCTCAGCTCCGAACGCCCCACCCACACGATGTAGTCGGCAGCGCCAGTCGCAGTTATCTTCTCTGTTATTTCTTCCCTGGCCCCCACTTTCTCTCGTCTGTCACTAGTCTACAAGCCGCTTAATCGTTCCCTTAACGGCTGTGTACACTAAACCCGATACATATCTCTCTCAAACCGTTTAACTGTGCTTTAACCACTTAACTCGTTCAAATCGTTGGGACATGATTTCGGTGCATC